>CBIHQO010000139.1:0-10832 GCA_966211735.1 uncultured Schlesneria sp. | reverse complement strand
GACGACCCTCATCTCCGCTGGCGATTGGCTTACTGTGCGTGCTTGAGTGCTAGCTGTTTCGATCAGAGCGATTCCATCCATGGTGTTTGCGTTTCTTTCTGTAGAGTGAGCGTTGATCCAGGAACGTCCAGCGTTCCCGGAAGGCACCGTTGATATCTGTGCCGCGTTACCGTGGCACGATACGTGGAGAGGCGTGTTCGGCGCTGGGCGGAACTTCGAAGTGATTCACATCGGTTTTCGCTGCGATATAGACCGGCAACTCTGATCGCAATTCGTCGACTGGCAATCCGATTAGATCCTCAGGCCCAAGTGCCGCTAAGGGACTGATTTCAATCGGAACATCACTTGGAACCTGCAGGCCGGCCGCCTTCAGCCACGCGATGGCCTCTTCCACCATGCATCGTTTGACTGAGGCCGGAGACGATTCGCCCTCCTGGCTTTTGAGCGGTG
The DNA here is from genome assembly GCA_966211735.1 of uncultured Schlesneria sp. Lineage (GTDB taxonomy): Bacteria > Planctomycetota > Planctomycetia > Planctomycetales > Planctomycetaceae > Schlesneria. The sequence goes on along the minus strand of CBIHQO010000139.1, from coordinate 10,382 downwards.
CAAACTCCTCGGCTCGTTCGGTTTCTACGATAAGTGCATGATCTGCAAGTGGCAGCGCGTCAAAAATAAACCGCTCGAACTTCAAACCATTTTCATAAGAGGGCTGTACCAACTGGCCCCGATCATCGACGAATGGAGTCTTCTTCTCGGCCGCATGCCAGGGAAGTTCGCCGCCTTCGGCAGCGACAAATTCCAGAAAGGACCGATTGAAAATATGAATCGCGGTATTACCGGCCCAAAACTGAAGTGACCCATCTGCATTGCACGCAGAGGATAAATCTGCGGGCAGATCCGAGTATTCGATGATTTCGGTCCTGCCGTCGACTTCGACCAGAACCCCCACCTTTTCGGTAGCCGTACGTTTCGCAACGACCTTGGTCGAGGCTTCGGATTCATGCAGAACGTGATATCCCAGAAACGCAGGGTCGCAGACCCGAACGAGGGGATTGTCTACTTGATGATAGAAGAGATAGTTGACACCCCGGCTACGGAGTTCCTCAAACAGTCCCGCTCGTTTGATCGCCGCGAGCACTCCCCCGTGGCCGTCGGCGCTCATGCAGATCCGTCCCTTGTCTGCCAGCAGGATCTTGCCCGTTTGGGAATCCACAACCGGCAGGCAGCCTTGCTGAAAGAAGTACACATCAACTGGATCAAGCCCAAAGTATCCGTTGTCAGCAAACCATTTAACGGTGGCTTCGTGCGTGGAATCGCTGGTCATGACCAAATAGGGGATCGTCGTTTGATAGCGTCGGCAAGTCGCGACGACCTTCTCGGCCAAGACTTGAAACAGAGACTTTCCTGTGACCGGGCCAATCGGAAACATCCCCTTAGGCTGGGGAAATCCCAGGCGGGTACCCTGTCCACCCGCAACCAGGATCACAGCGACACGACCAGCGCACAGGACTTCGGCCCCTAATGCTTGCGCTATGTCTCGTTGATTTCGTTCTTGTGGCGTACGCACGGTTCGAACAACGCGCTGGGGTGGCACGGGGCGAGTCACTGCATGGGCCGCCTGAGGCGAGCCTTTTGATTGAATTAGTTTTCCAAACTGGTCCCAGTCCACGCTCGACAGTTGCTGGACCAACTCGCGGCGTGAATCATCCGAGAGTTCTCCCCAGAAACGCAGCAGATGTTGCTGTCCTGATGAGGAAAGTTGCTCCAACAACTTGCTGCTGACAAGCCATTCGTTCGGATATGTGAGAGTGTGATTCACGATGGCGACCTCTGTTGTGACGAGCATCATGCGAAGTGATTAAGTTTGCTTCCGCGAAGGTAAAAGCCTCAACAACACATCAAACGTGCCGTTGCTTTGGGCGGCAAACACCTTTCGACTAACAATTGCGGTCGAGGATCCCGATATCGGCCTCGCATCGCTGCTGCACGCAAGTTCAAGGTGAAATAAAGTGACGCGAATACGTTACATAGTATGGAATCTACTACTTTGTTGGCGCGGGATACACTAGCGAGACTATATTGGTGTATCCAGCAAAAATCCGCGGACGAGTAGTTTCCGGCGCTGTTTACGCTCTTCAGCGTATGTCGTGTTGTTCAGCTATCCAGCGACAACGATGTGTCAGCTAATCTTTCTGAAATGGGCCGCATCTCTTCAGCTGGAGGTGCGTCGCGCCGACGATGGTACGATCGTAAATCACGAAAGCCACGCAAGCGTTGATGCAATGTCAGCACACAGCGCCGCGGGCAGGTGTGTTTGAAGAGCGCGCACTGTGCGCAAATATCATCCGTCGATCACGCCGAGTTCTTCGGCATCGAAATCAATAACATCCCCGTCTTCTTCATGAATACTTTCGGCATTCTGACGGGGTTTCATCGCCCAGGACAACTCGTGTCGCTTCAGCCAGGCGAGCAATTCTTCGCGCGAATGAACATGCAGTTTACGATAAATGCTGTTCATCTGTGTGCGGATTGTGTGCGGACTGCGATACAGTTGCGCCGCGATTTCCTTGCAGGAAGTCAGCCCGCGTGAGACCCAGAAACTGATCTGCAATTCTGCGGGGCTGAGCTGCCGAATACGTCGCGCATCGAGCGACTCGCCTCTTTCTGTGCCAGCTAGAATGATGCTCGAAGCCGTGTCCAGGGAAGTGTCGACCTCCGTGAAAACATGCTGCAGGATCTCAGCATCTGGAGACACGACAATCAACTCGACGTCGGCCAGTGCCAGCCGATCACCGAATACAACCTGAGTGTCGCAATTCGGTGTCAACAGAACTCCGTTGAGACGGGTGCCACCGGTCGAATCAAGGTCGCGAGCCAAGAGCGCGTCGCCGTTTGACCAGATCCTTAGATGGCGCCTGGAAACGGTTAGGTGAGTCTTTGGAATCACAATTTCATTGTCAAACGCGCGACCGACAAGCTGGGGAGTGGAATAGAGCGCCCGCAGCCACGTGGCTGGCGAAACGTTTGTCATCATCAAGTAGGCGAGTATGCTCATTAAACTGTATATGTAGGAAATAGTAGTGCAGACACCGATCGGCTGAGCGCCGGGAATTACCGGGTGGGAAATTGTCCAGGAGCGAGCTCGACGTGACGGAACAGATGTTGCTTAAGCGTCTCATATCGGGTGATGCGACGGACGAGTTCGGTGTGCGAGCGAGCACTGAGTTTTTTCATCAAGGAAGCTTTACGGAGTTCGATCGCTCTCTCGGTGAGGTTCAGCTGTACGGAGATCGACTTGTTAGTTTGCCCCGTCAGGACCGACTCCAGGACTGCTCTTTCCTTTGGTGTGATACTTCGCATGCGAACACTGAAGTCCTGCAGAAATGCGATGGGATCGTGGTCTGCAGGGCTCGAATGCATCGAAATGCGTGAGGGGATATCGACCAGGCGGAATGCGATTCCTAGCGAGTTCAATTGACGCATCAACAGTTGGCGTGCTGCCGGGGTTCCTCCGTGAACAAGGAGGACCGGCTCGTCGCCTTCGAGTAGGTCGGGGGTATTTGTCGTTATCGTCGAATGCACGTTGCCTTGTATCCTTGGAATGCGAAGGTCTTTCTCGTATTTCTGTGGCGAGCGAAGAACTGTCGGCTGTTGGGTTTAGTGCGGGTGGGGAGAGCTTTAGGAGAGGGTTTCCACTTCGTCATCGTGCAATTTCACGATCGCCCCTTGTTGCAGGAAAGTGACCGCCACCACGAGGTAGCTTTCTCCCTGGTGCGTCAAGATGGTTCCCTCGATGCCCGAAAGCGATCCGTGTTTGATTCGAACTTGGGTTCCCGCTTGCAGGCGATTGGTGACTTGCAGTGGAGTTCCAAGTTGTAGAAGTTGCTGGATCTGACGAAGCTCGCGGGTCAGTTCAATGCCGTCGCCGACCTCAAGCGTCTGGGAGACGAGGTTCGTCTGCAGCACTTGATCTCTCTCGTCGTCGCTGCACCGCACGAAGACGTAGTTTCCAAACATGGGGACGTACGATGTCCGCACTCTTCCGGCCGCCGAGCGAAACCTGTTTGGGAGAAGTGGGCAATAGAAAGAGATCCGTAGCGAACGCAGTCGTCGCATTAACTCTTTCTCTTGTCGCGATCGAGTATAGATCGCCAGCCAGTGTGATTCGGTTTCGACTTCCTGATTGAGCAGATCGTCTGGGTAGACATCTGGTTCGCATGCAAGAATAGGCATTGGTATCCGTTCCAACGCGATCAAAGCGTATTAGGTGGGAAAGCTTGCGAGGCTGAGAAAGCAGGTGACTGACTGAACCGTTTGTAGACCGATTTGCAAGTGATAAAGCGTATGCACGTAGTAAACGCGGCTGCCCGAATCAGTCATTTTTAATCTGAATCCGGATTGCCGAGGAATGCATGACTGAGAGGCAAGTGGTGTGCCCGATTGGTCGCCAGACGCAGCCTCCTTCCAAGACTTCTTCGGAACCTCGCAGGTGGAACAGGCTGCAGGTTGTTGATAATTGCTGTTCGCAAAGTGATTTAGGATAAGGAATTCGGAAGTCCGAACTTGAATGAGATGGGTCGGAATCAATGGCTTCATTGAGTCGATAGAGGACCATGGCAGCGCGGATTGATGAATCACTTCCCAAATTTGCATCGCTGCATGCGAATGAGTTGATCTTCAAGCGTTTCGAAAAGGCATTCGCAGCGCATGGTCTGGGCACAGGTTGAAAGGTCATTGCTCGGCAAAGATGAGACAATTGTGGGCAGACCGCTAATAAATGCGCGAGGCCACCGATGCGCTTCCGCGATCATGATGCAGCGATCGGCCGCTTGCGGCGGCAGGCAGTCGGCACTGGTTGAATTCATGACGTACAGTTGCTGTTGTCGCCGTTCAAAAGTCGACATCAATTCATCAGAATGTTTCGATGGCCGTACTAGGCAGCTGGATTGTGCTGGTAATTGAGAGCGCAATTGATTCGCACCGCTGGTCAGTGATGAATCGATCTGATCATTGGGAAGACAACTCTGACGCCGCATCCATCGATACCAGCGACGCGTTTGCTGAAGAATCGCTTGGGCAATGTTGCGGCGTTTGCGTCATTTATCCTTGCGTAATAACGCAGGTCGGCACAGATGCGTCTGACAAGCTTGAGCGGGTAGGCGATCATTGACAGATGTCGGCAATCAACGGCAAGGTCCACTTGGACTGAATCAGATATGCGTTCATTCATCGTGATGGGGTTGCCCCTCGCCGCCTGGCAAACTTGCGGTCTTCCGAGATTCACACGCTGACGGGTTGTTCGAGATGAATCAAAATGGAGGGCGGCTGAAAATCGTTGGAGATAGGTGCCGTTGATTCACTGCTCGCAAGACGCAAGCAACGGTCGATGAGGCGGCTGCAGTTCTAAGCTTGTGGACGACCGAAGAATGGTGTCGTGAGCATCTCCATCAAAGATGCATCTCGATCCAAGCTCGCGGATCGAGAATCGACTGATCGTCGCGGTGCCACTGATGCCACTCCGTTGATACAAAGATGAGAACGCTGCGCTATCGTCCCGATGAGGTTCATCAGGGTGACGAAGTCGAGCGCGCGACATGACCGTGCGCGATCATGCTCGTTTTGGATTTCAGGTTGAGCGCCGCCAGTGTCTTCGCGCCGCTGCGATCGCTTTGATCGGATGACGCGCGTACGTAACATTCAGCGCCATCCCTTATTGTTTAGTCTTCGACATATCGGCAAGGCACTGACCACGCAAAGCCGTCGACAGTGGCACCCGAACTGATGTTTCTCGCAAGTAGAATCCCGATCGCTCATTTAGCAGTGATTGCGACTGGAAGGATTCCTCCCGTCTGATGCCCAGCCAGTCGAGATGACAAATGCCGACTTCGAATAGGTGCGTGGCTTGAGGGCCGTTCGTGGTGGTCAAGTCTTCGTGCTCGTGTCTTGGTGGCGGGCAGTTCGCCACGACCGCAAGTATTCCCCGAGACTTGGCAGATGGACTCGATCCTGCTAAAAAACAGCGACCTGCTTTGGCAACCGGAGCAGCACTAACGAACTGAGGTCATAAGCAATGACAATCCAGTGCTTGCTTCGCTACTCGGCTGAGTCCACGACCATCTGCGACGTTCGCCACCTAAAGTTGCCAGGCCGATTGTGCGGCGTTGGAGGTTTCTAGGGTGTCTGACGATTCTGCGAATCGCATCCGGAACGCCATAGCCCGATGTTTTGATGGCCCCTTGACGGCAGCGTCTCCGAAGAAGTAGCTTTAGATGCGTTATGGGACGGTGATAACTTGGGTATAGCCGATTAACAGCAGCGGGACGTTGATTGTGCGATTAATAGACAGGTTTCGCGAGCAAATCAGAGCATCGTCCAACAGCAGTCGGCCTCGGAGAAGGCTCAATCCACTTCCTCCAGTGGAAGTGATGGAAGTGCGAATCGTGATGAGCGCCTCGCCAATCGTCACCGCCGTCGAGGCACTTCTCCAGAGTCAATCGCAACTAGCGTCGCAGGTTGTCCAGGCTCCTGGGCAAACCGACCAGAGTGTCACAATTGACGCTCAAGGAATCTACGCACAACGCGGGCATTCATACGAGATTGGCATCGTACTCGTCGACGATGCGACTGGAAAAATTGGAAGTTTGTCTCCAGGTGACGCAGGCTATGCGCAGGCGGCACTTTCCAGCACGAATCACAAAGTGCTAGTGACATCTAGTGATGGCCGACATCCGCACGGCGAAGTCACCATTCCAGGTGGATCGTACTACATGCTGTACTTTATTGAAGATGGCACAGCAGCGGATGTGGTTTCCAATAATCCGAACAACGTCCCGGTGCAGCAGCCTGTCGCGCTGTTCTCGTTGCCTGCCGCTAACCAGGATGGTCAAAGTGAACTGAGCCATTGGTTCGGTCTGCAATACGCTTGGGGTCGGAGCGGAGGAAGCGGCTTCTTTAATTGGCCCGAATCGGTCTTTCGGCTGCATGTCGGTCGACCAAAATCGCCGCCCGATACCACGCCCCCACAGTCTTCGCTAAGCATCACGGGAACCGTGCCGGCCACCACCGATGAATTCGATGTGCATTTCACAGAACCGATGAAGCTCGCCGCACTGCGGAAGAAGAATTACACACTAACTTTGACCAGTGGACCCAACGCAGGAACTGCTATCCCGATTCGGTTCGTCACGCGTGTTGATAACTCTACTGTTCATATCATTCTTAAGAATCCGCTCGCGCCGGGTAACTATCGATTCGATATTGATTCCGGTTTGACCGATCGCGCAGGTAATTCCCTGGCAAATCCCCGGTCATTCACCTTCACCGTCGCCTGATCCCTGCTTACGAGCTCGAAGATTCACCATGCCTCAGGCGATTGATATGTCGCAGACTTCGTACGACCACGTCCCCTACAAGAGCCATCCCTTTTCGCAGTCCCATCCGAACCGACTGGCCACAATTGCGTCTCTCTTCGGCCTGCAGCCTCCGCCAATACAGTCAGCACGCGTTCTCGAACTTGGCTGTGCAGGCGGCGGAAACCTCGTACCGATGGCGGAGCAGTTTCCGAGTAGTTCGTTCCTGGGCATCGATGCGTCATCGCGTCAAATTGCAGACGGTCAAGAATTGCTGAAGGAAGTTGGGTTCGCCAACGTTGAACTTCGGTTTCAGGACATCCTCGATTTTCCAGCGGATGACCAGAAATTCGATTACATCATTTGCCATGGTGTCTACTCGTGGGTTCCCGATGCAGTACAGCAGAAGATCCTGACGATTTGTTCTCAAAATCTGGCGTCGAATGGCGTTGCTTATGTGAGTTACAACACTTACCCGGGATGGCGAATGCGAGGTATGATTCGCGACATCATGCGATATCGCGCTCAGTTCTTTGAGACTCCCGGCGAGAAACTGTCCCAAGCGCGCGGATTGCTGGCGTTCCTTTCGAATTCGGTCAAATCGGAAAATAATCCGTACGGCATGATGCTACGCCAGGAATTGGAGTCGCTCGATCGTTGTGACGACTGGTACTTGCAGCACGAGCACTTGGAAGACATCAATGAACCACTGTACTTCCATGAATTCGTGCGGCGTGCCGATCTGGCAGGCCTGCAATATCTGGGAGAGGCTGATTTTGGAATCATGTCTATCGAGAGCTTCTCTCCCCAGATCCAGGGAATGCTGAAGAGCGTCTCGCGAGACACTGTGGAACTCGAACAGTACATGGATTTTCTCCGCAATCGATCATTTCGACAGACGCTGCTGTGCCATCGCGATGCTCGAATCGTCCGCGATCCGCAGCCAACGTCGTTGCTTAAGCTCCAAGTCGCTTCTTCGGCAGAGCCCGAAGGCGGTCGTGTTGAGTTCAACTCGCCCTCGCAAACAGTTTTTCGTCGGCGGAATGCCGTCCTCCGCACCACCGATCCAGTGGTGCGAGCCGCCTTCGTGCATCTGCGGCAAATCTGGCCCGCTTCAATTTCGTTCATCGAGCTCTCTTCAATCGCGCGTTCAATGGTTGGCGGACACCCGGCTGCTGCAGAAACGGAACTGATGAGCGTTGCGAGCCAGCGACTGGCCGGTTCGTTGCTGCGAAGTTTTGCGACTTCGATGGTCGACTTGATTGCTTGCCGGCGTCCCTTCGTCCTCAATGCGAGCGAGCGACCTCGAGCTTCATTGCTGGCTCGCTGCCAGTCTCGAACATCCTCTCAAGTTACGAATCTCTTGCATGAACGAGTGTCATTGGACGATTTTCAATGTCAGATTTTGCGGGCCTGTGATGGGACACGAAATCGCAATGATCTGGTGCAAACACTCTGTGAAAACACTGTTCGCGGCGAACTTGTCATCTTCAACGGTGGGCAACGACTGACTGATAATGCCGCTATCCAGAAGAGCGTGGTTGACCTGGTCCCAAAGATTGTCCACAGCCTGGCGCAGCAGGCTCTATTCGTTGCTTAGCGTTTGTCACGGTTGGCAAAGTTTAGAGTAAAAGTATCGAAGCGTTCGACATCTCGACCCGCATCTTCCCAGCCATAGGCATAGTTTCCGTAGTGCCAAAGTCGAATGGTGGTATCGGCGAAAATCTGGAAGCCCGCAGACCGAGCGCGTTGTGCGAATGAGTAGTCTTCCGCCAGATACCAGGTTCCGTCATCGGTTGGCAACAGGATGGGATGAAAGAATGGAATTGTCGGCGAATTGAAACGCTCATTGCAGATAGGCAACCGGTGATGCTCCAGGACACGCATATAGACCTCACGCCTCACATGGAGGAAGCCCGTTCCGGCAAACATCACTTCGTACAGTCCGCCCCCTTCACCGAAGACCATGCTCGTCGTTCCCGGTATGATATGCGTGGCCATGGCCCGACGACCTTTTTGAGCACACATCCCCGTCACCATCGGAAGCTGGTGCGACCGAATACGATCGATCGAGTCCGGAGGAAATCCCACATCAGCATCGATCCAGAATGTCTCTTCGAAGCCATCGACGAGGGCGTCTGCCGCCATCTGATTTCGCCCCTGGTCGATTGCTGCATAGCCCCCCACGCGCCGCACGCAGTAGCCACGGCGCTCCAATTCCTTGAGTGACTCCTCGCATGAAGGAACGATCTGTGTATGGAACGGAATCAAAACGACGCAGCGACGAGGATCCATCGGGTCAGAAGACGTCCGCGGTGCGGGGTTGCGGTCGCGCTTCAGATCTGGGTCGAGCCCCTGCAAGGCTCCCCAACGCCCCGTACATAACACCTGCTGCTCGGCCGGAATTCCCACGAATGACAACAACTCGCGCAAGCCCGATTCTGTGTCGAAGGCCGATTCGGGATCATACAGTCGGAAGCGACCCGGAAATTGCTCCGCTAACTGACTGCTCGCCTCCTGGTACTCGTCCCAATACCGCCGAATTCCGGACTCACGATCAACAGTCTGATATTGGGGAAACATCCGAGTGTAGATCGGATCGTGATGCCAGCCCGTTGTCCGCTCGCGATTCCAATGGTTAATCGGGAGTGAGTGATTGCGATGCAGATACTGAATGAAGTTCGCCACGATCTCATCGCGGGGTCTTGTCAGGCAGATGAGCTTAATGTCAGGTTCAGTTTCAAGGATCTCTCGGCAATAAGGGAGATAGGAGGACGAGCAATCACCGATAATGGATGCGGTGGCAGTCGACCGGATGCGTGCCAATCGTTCGGCCAGCATGTTCCGCTCAGGGCGTCTTGCCCAAGGCATCAACGGAGACTGGTTGAAACTCAATTCACAACCCGGCTGGCGACTCAAGATCTCGGCAAGTCCGCTCAGTCCACATTGACCAGTGCCCAAGCCGAGCACCACTTGCGGTTTCATTCGATAGGCTCCTGCCAGATGCGATCATCGTTGCTTCATACTTCGGGTGGGCAGAATACACAATCTGCAATAGAGAATCTTCTACGGACCGCGAACGACGTCGAAGGAACAGATTGCGTCTGCAAACAGTTCTCTTTATTCGCTACTGTCGCAAGTGTGGCCCGGCACAGAGAACTGATGTAGCGGTGATAGTTGCGAACAAACTGCGGTGGAATATAGTGATCTCCTTGATGGGCAGCTGATTCGGAGAAATCGCCCTGATCTTCACTACTGTTTCAATGATGGGACCCTGCGTTGACGAATACTTCGCCTGGGAAATGTGTCGTGTTGGTACCCGTCGGCGGTTCGATCGAACCCGGATGCGAGGCGGGGTTGCGAACCCTGGAGCAGCGCGGTTACGAAGTTCGGCGGGTGCGAGGTTTTTCGCAAATCGACGTCGGTCGGAATCAACTGGCGACGGATGCCCTGCGCGAGGGCTTTGACGAACTCTTCTGGATCGATTCCGATGTCGTGTTCGATCCGAACGATGTCGAGCGTTTGCGTCGTCATCAGTTGCCGTTTGTCTGCGGCATCTACGCCAAAAAGAGTCGTCGCGAGTTCGCCTGCAGTTTCCTGCCAGGGACCGACAAGGTTAAGTTCGGGACCGCTGGCGGA
>CBIHQO010000138.1:0-10834 GCA_966211735.1 uncultured Schlesneria sp. | reverse complement strand
AGCCGGGACAAGGACAGCCGGGACAAGGACAGCCAGGACAGGGACAGCCGGGACAAGGACAGCCGGGACAAGGACAGCCGGGACAAGGACAGCCGGGACAAGGACAGCCGGGACAAGGACAGCCAGGACAGGGACAGCCGGGACAGGGACAGCCGGGACAGGGACAGCCGGGTTCAGCGATTGCTCAATCAGCCAAGCAATTCCGTCAAGCAGCGGAGGCGATGCGGCAAGTCGCGAACGGCGACGGCCAGCCCTCGTCAAAGGGGGGCCTCACCCCGTCACCGCAGGGAGACCCTCAGCAGGCTCAAGCAGATCCCAACGGAGAACCGGGAGCGCCCGGTGCCGGGGGCGGTAATACGGGCTCGGGTGTCACTGGTACTTCGGGTGATCTCAACGAGCTAGACACGGCCCTCAAGAAGCAGACGCAACGCAATTGGGGACAGTTGCCGGGTCAGTTGAAGACCGAGATTCTTCAAGGGGCCAACAAGCGACCAAGACCTGAATATGAGAAGCAGATCAAGTCGTACTTCGAAGAGATCACCAAGCCCGCCGCCAAAGATCCCGCGCCGAAGTGATCAGGAGCTTTGATTGAAGACGTTGCCTGCCAGGATGTGCTCTACGAACGACGAGGTTCACCTCGGTCGGTTGCGCCGGGGGTGCCACTGGTTGACCGTCCTCGGACAACCAGTGCTCTTCTTCCGTCGATGGAGTGCGATTTCCTGCGCAGCGATCGTGATCGGGATCCTGTTGATCACCAGTACTCCGATTCAAGCTGCTCCAGGCCCTTCTGATCATGTTGTTGACGAAGCGATTGTCAAAGCTCTGCGATATCTGGCACGCCAGCAACTGCATTCCGGCGGCTGGAAGTTGAGCGGGACCCAGGAAGCGACATCGGCGACATCGCTGGCCGTCATGGCATTTCTGGCCGCTGGTCACACCCCGGGCGAAGGGCCCTATGGCGAGGCCATTATTCGAGGCATTCAGTTCGTCATCGATCATCAGGATGCCAGCGGATTGCTGTACGTCAGTCGCGGTCATCAAGGCCCGATGTATGATCACGGCATCAGCACGTTAATGCTGGCCGAAGTCAGTGGCATGGTCCCCGAAAGAATGGCCGCGCCGACCCGCAAGGCACTCGAGCGAGCGATTCGCTTGATCCTCGCCTCGCAGTTGGTCCCGAAGCCAGCGAATCAGCGCGGCGGTTGGCGCTACACGCCCAGGAGCACCGACAGTGACCTGAGCGTAACCGGCTGGCAGCTATTGGCACTGCGGGCGGCGAAGGATATCGGTTGCGATGTCCCCGCGGAAAACATCGACATGGCAATTGATTATGTCAAGCGATGCTCGCCAACGACGGGCAGGGGGTTTGGCTATCAACCCGGAAATGGGGCCACACCGGTCCTCAGCGCGACCGGCATGCTGGCTCTGCAACTGTGCGGCCAGGAAGAAAGTGCCGAAGTCCATCGCGCGGCCGAATTCCTCGATTTCCGCCCACTCCGGTTACACGATCAATGGTACTACTACGGAATTTACTACACGTCCGTCGGCATGTTCAAACGAGGTGGCGACAGTTGGAAGAACACCCGGGCAATCCTGTTTGCGGATATCTTGTCTCACCAATCTGCCGAGGGGCAATGGGAAACGAGCAACGGCAATGAAGCGATGGGTGGACCAGTCTATATGACCAGCATGGCGGTCCTGGCACTGACCGTCGAATACGAATACCTGCCGATTTATCAGCGGTAGTGATCGACGTTCGCTGTAGCCAATCTCGCCAAGAGATTGGACCGAAGTCGATGTGCGAACATCATCGAATAACACCCGCCCAAGGTCTTGGCGACCTTGGCTACAACACGACAGTCAGGACCACTGTTCCGTCAGCTTCTGACTGGGGATCACGGGGAGGTCTGTTTTGTCGATCGTGACCGACAACGACTCCACATTCGCACCACACCAATCGAGCATCGTCGCGGTGATCTCGCCAGGTTCGACAGGTCGATCGATCGGCCGTGATGCCATCGAGTCGCTCGCACCGATCACGTGACCACCGGAGACTCGACCACCCGCAACCACAGCAGACCAGCAATCCGTCCAATGATCACGACCCAGGCGTTCGTTCACATTCGGAGTTCGCCCGAACTCACCTGTCGCCACCACGAGCGTGTCGTCGAGCAATCCTCGCTGAGCCAGATCGTCCAGCAGACCAGAGAGAGCACGATCAAAATCGGGACACAACTTGCTTTGATAGTCATTAAGCGTCGCCGGCCCGCAGTTCGGATCGCCGTGGCAATCCCAGGTCGACCGTTGATGCAGCGAATCGAACAAGTTCACGGTGACGCAGCGAGTTCCTCGTTCCACCAATTGCCGAGATCGCAGCAGCATCCGACCAAAATCGGTGTCGCCGTACTGGCGACGAATCGACTCGGGTTCCCCTTCGACTTCAGCCGAGACAGCAGCCGGTTCCCAGTCACTACCAAGCAATCCCGCTTCCTGGCCGCGATACGCACTCACGCCCGTATTGGAGAGAATCGCTGGCACAATCGCGTTGCTGGGAACACCCAGTCGCGTGGCAGATTGACTGGCCACCACACTACCCCAATGCGGAAACTTCACGCCGCCGATTGCCAAGCGTCCCGTCTGCAGAAGCTGCTGTCCAGTTTCGTGGATCGGCGCGGCATCGTGATTCATCGAACGGATGATTGCCAAACGGTTGGCTCGCTGAGCCAACAGCGGCAGCGTCTCACTGAAGCGAACACCGGGAATCGCTGTTTCAATCGATTTAAAGGGTCCACGCACCGACGAAGAGGCCTCGGGCTTCGGATCAAATGTTTCAAGCTGACTGGCACCGCCGGTCATGACGATCAGGATAGCTCGACGATGCGCGAACGCGGCCGCTGCTCGAACCATCGCCGATTGCGACAGTCCGACTACGCTCAGTCCACCGACGCGAAGGAAATCGCGACGCGACACACCATCCCCCCGTTCCAGACCCACTTCGGCTACGGACATCTCGCCGTCCTTTTTCCACCATCGCATATTCCAGACCGCCATGACTCTACCGCCGTTCCAAGCCGAAGGGAATCCGCACGCCGACGTTGCCACCTGTTCCAGCAACATCGGCCGCAAATCGCCTTTATGCCCTATCACTTTGGGTTGCCAGCGTGACGTTGTTTGTTGGCTGGGCTTCGGTTCCGATTCCGCATATCCTGACAGTTAAACCGCAGTTACCGTCTGGCGAAGCTGTACCGCCAAATTCAATCAAATGACTTCATCCGCAAGGCCTCGTTCATGATTCTGGATCTGTTCAAATTGGATGGCCGCGTTGCACTTGTGACCGGAGCGGGCCGCGGTCTGGGGCAATCGATGGCGATCGGACTGGCCGAAGCGGGCGCCGACATCGTCGCCGTCAGCAGTTCCGGCAATTGCGACGAAGTCGAGCCACTTATTCGAGAAACAGGTCGCCAGTTCTGGTCGATTCAATGTGATCTGAGCCAGCCTGCCGATCGAGTCGGATTGATCGAGCGTGCGATCGAAAAGGCCGGTCGAGTCGACATTCTGGTCAATAACGCGGGGATCTCCCACCGCCATCCGCCAGAAGAGTATCCGATGTCGGAATGGCATCAATTGATGGAAGTCCATCTGCATGCGTCCTTCGACCTCTGCCAGCAGGTCGCCAAGCCGATGCTGGCTCGCGGGCGCGGCAAGATCATCAACATCGGCTCGGTGATGACTTACCAAGGAGGCTTCAACATCCCTGCGTATGCCGCTGCCAAGCACGCCCTTGCTGGACTGACGAAGTCGCTGGCCAACGCGTGGAGCAGCCAGGGCATTAATGTGAACTGCATCTGCCCCGGCTACTTCGAAACTTCAATGTCTCACGTGCTACAGGACGACCCCGTCCGTGGTCCGCAGATCCTGGACCGCATCCCTGTCGGTCGCTGGGGCCAACCCGATGAACTCGCTGGGTTGTGCGTGTTCCTGGCATCGGACGCCTCGAACTCCATGCATGGTAGTTGTATCGCGATCGACGGAGGCTGGTTGTCGAGATGAATGGAAGCCTTCAGGCGCAGTCGCGTTGTTGCATCGCAATAGAACGAAGTATTAACTCACAGTATTGCTGATAGTTGAACAGTAGCTGAATCAATTCCTGATCAGTCGCCCCGGCTCCACGTGCGATCCGTCGAATGCGACCGGAATCAATCAGACTGAGCGGCGAGAGTCGTTCTGCATTTGTCATCGAATCCAACATGCCGAATGTTCGGTCGTATTGCCTCAGCACCACTTTTATTTTTTCGTCGTTTGGCTTGATCTGCAATTGAGCAAGAACTGCAGATTGACCGCGAACAACCACGGCGCGAAAGTCTGCGATGTTGGGCGCTTGTTCTAACATAGCCACTCCAGTCGCAACGGAGTTAGCTTGCGAAGGGGGACAAGGACGCTCCATCACCATATCTAACGGAGGGAGATGTCGGCAACTTCTATTCTCGGCCAGCCGGCTCAAGCAAACGCCGCTCGCAGCGCCTGCCCCGTCAGACTTGCTTCACAATCAGCGATCACCTGCGGCGGACCTGCGGCGACGATCCGACCACCTTTGGCACCGGCCCCGGGACCAAGATCGATCACCCAATCGGCTGCCGCGACCAGGTCGAGGTGATGTTCGATCACGACCACGGTGTTGCCTGCTGAAACCAAGCCACGGAGCGCGATGATCATCTGTCCTACGTCCGCGGAATGCAGACCTGACGTGGGTTCATCGAGCACAAACAAGGTTGGTAGCGAAGCATCCGACTTCCAGAGTTCGGTCGCCAGCTTTACTCGCTGCGCTTCACCCCCCGAGAGCGTTGGCGCGGGCTGGCCCAATTCCAGATAACCCAACCCCAACTGCTGAAAGACCTGTAGCGGCCGATAGAGTCGTGACAGGTTCTGGAAGAACTCGGCCGCTTGATCGATCGTCATTTCGAGGACATCGGCTACTGACACGCCTCGATAGAGAACGGCCAGCGTCTGCGGGTTAAAGCGACGGCCGCCGCAATCGGGACAGCGAATTGGCCATTGGACCAGTTGCTTGCGATCCAGATCGATCGTGCCCCGACCAGCACATCTGGCACACCGGCCTTCCGAATGCTGAGGACTAAATCGCCTTGGCGAGAAGCCGCGGATCCGTGATTCCTTCGTCTTCGCGAATATCTTGCGCACTTCGTCCCAGAATCCAGAATAAGTAGCAGGCGTCGATCGCTCTGACCTGCCCAGCGGACGCTGATCGATCTGGATCAAGCGAGAGATCTGATCCACTCCTTCCAGTTTGCTGAACGGGCCGGGTGGCCCCCCACCAGTTCCGAGGGCGCGACGCAGAGCAGGGACCAGCGTGTGCATGATCAGCGAAGTCTTGCCCGATCCGCTCACGCCCGTCACACAACACAGACCACCCAACGGCAACTGCAGCGTGACGTCCTGCAGGTTATGCAGCGTCGCCCCGTGAAGCGTGAGCCACCGCGAGGGCTGCGCGTCCGATCGAGTTGGCAACCCCGCGACTCGCCGACGCAATTCGCGACCTGTAACCGATGTTTCGTGATTGACTAGGTCTTGTGGCGGGCAGGACGCGATCAGATGACCGCCATTCACACCGGCCCCCGGACCAATTTCGATGGTGTGATCCGATTGCCGGATCAGTTGCAGATCGTGTTCGACGACAAGCAGCGTGTTTCCCTGCTCGCGAAGTTGCTGCAGTATTTTCAGCAAGCGTCCTGTGTCGCTGGCGTGCAATCCGGCGGTCGGTTCATCGATGACGTAGCAGACGCCAGTCAATTGGCTTCCCAAGCTGGCGGTCAGTCGAGCACGCTGGAATTCGCCCGCAGATAGCGAATCCCCCGCGCGATGGAGCGCCAGGTAATCGAGGCCGAGGTCGATCAGCACTTGCAGCCGCGACGTCATCTCGGGGATCAGTTGAGCCATCAGTTGCGTGACTTCGCCATCGGTGGGCTGCAGTTGCACACCCGGCAACCAGGAGCGAATTCGCTCGATCGCCTCTAAAGCCGTCATTGCCGTCAGTTGGCCGATTGACGTTCCCTCGATCAACACAGATCGAGGCAGCAGGGCTAACCGTTCGCCGTCGCAATCAGGGCAGACTTCTGGAACTTGTCTTTCATCCGATTCGGCGGGGGTCAATACTCCCAGACCGTGGCACGTCGGGCAGGCTCCGCGTGGACTGTTGAAGCTGAAGTCACCCGGCTCGATGGAGGGAAAGCTGACGTTGCACGTCAGACAGGCCAACAGGCTGCTATACAGGCAATCACTCCAGGCACCGTCTAACTCTTGGCTGAGGACGCATTGGCCTCCACCAATTTGCAGGGCGAGATCGATTGATTCCTCGACCCGGCTGCGAATCCCCTCTTTGATGACCAGACGATCCACGACCACTTCAATGTCGTGCGGCTTTGTCGACGACAGAGCAGGGGGCGAGGAGAGGTCGATCAATTCCCCGTCGACGCGGGCTCGCACGAAGCCGTCTCGGCTGGCCCGAGCCAACGTTTCGGCATGCGTCCCCGCCTGCTGCCGCACCACCGGCGCCAGCACCATCACCTTGCGCCGCTCTTCCAGCTTCAATACCTGCTCGACGATCGCTTCACGCGACTGGCTGGAAACGGGCTGTCCGCAGGTGGGGCAGTGCAGTCGACCGACTCGGGCGTAGAGCACTCGTAGGTAGTCATACAGGTCGGTCACGGTGGCTAAGGTCGTACGGCGGCGCGGCCCGCGAGATCGCTGTTCGATTCCCAGCGTCGGCGGCAGGCCATCGATTAAGTCGACATCGGGCCGGTCCATCTGCTGCAGCAGTTCCCGAGTCCTTGGCGAGACGGTCGCGAGATAGCGATGCAAACCTTCGGCATGGATTGTGTCGAAGGCCAGCGAGCTTTTTCCGCTGCCGCTCACTCCCGAAATCGTTGTGAAGCATCCCAGGGGGATATCCACATCGATTCCCTGCAGGTTGTGAGTCCGCGCTCCGCGAATGCTGATCACTTCAGTCATGGCAAGAGCAGAGGTAGCAGAAGTGGACAAGGGTCACGTTCCCAGGAACTAAGCACAGTCTCGAAATTGCTTAACCGCACCGGTATCGCCCGTGCAGTGAAACGATTCGGACGGTACTCTGGTCTCCACTCCATCTCAAGGGTCAGCTAGAATCCACCCGTTGACTGATCTGATCGTTTGCCGAATTCGTCTCTGAATTTGAGATTTTCGATATGTTTTCGATTCCTAAAGAATTGTCGACCGACCTCTTGAGCCGGGTGTCGGCCCTTTCGACGCCGGTGATTGTCGGACTCGCCATCTTTCATTTGCTGGCATTTCTCTACTTGCGAGCGTGGGCCGGGCGGGATCTGCGGCGAATGGCGTCCGACTTTGATTCGTTCACGCGCGAGCTCAAACACCGCAGCTTGCTTGATCGCGGGACCAATTTGTCCGACCAGATCGAAGCCTTCCTGGCCGATATCCGCGATGTCCTGGACGACCCCGCCAAGAAGAGTGAACGGCAGGCGCTGTGGCATCGGATGCGGATCCTCGACGAAGAGCGTCGCTACCTGCAATCGCACTCGTTTGAAACATGCTACAACGTCTGCCGATCAATGGTCGAGGCGTATCCACTCGCCGGCGTGCTGGGAACAGTCCTGGCGATCGGATCGGCACTACAGGCAGGCCAGACTGATGCTCAGCAGACATTGTCCGATATCGTTCGCTTTTTCGGAGAAGCGATCTGGGCGACGTTCGGTGGATTGATGTCCGCGATGATCCTGATGTTCGTCAACAGCATCGTCGAAATCAAGTTCATGCGGCTCGCTGAGAATCGCCAGCATATTCGTGAGACCATCGCGCGGGCAAAACGAGAACTCTCCCTTGTCGTGGGAGAGGGGACATGATGACCCGACGAAAACTCACGCTGCAGCTCACGCCGTTACTCGACTTGCTGCTGATCGTGATCTTCGCTCAATACATGGAAGTCAAATTGGTCGCGAATAAAGAGATGACGCGCGCCAAGTCCGAAGTGGAGCAGTCGCAAACCGATCTGAAGTCGGTCCAGGAGCAATTGGCAGCACTGCAAAAACAACTGAGCATGTTGGATCAACAGCGCCACGAAACAGAAAACAAAGACTATTCCACTCGCGAACAGCTGGGTCAGCTATTTGGCGAACTGTTCCGCATCCCCGAAGCGACGATCCAGAGGATCGTGCATCGCCGCAGTTCCGATGAAGCGGTCTTGTCGGCCGCCGAGATCGCTGCACTCAAAGGTGAGTTCAAAACCCTGTCGACTGCCCGTGCTGATCAAATTGTCGATCATCTATTGACCTTCACAGAAATGAAGAAGCGATTCGACGTTTGGGAACTGTATGTGCAACAGGACAACTCGCTGGTCATTAGTGCCGGTGGGACCAAGAAACGGTTGCAGCCGGATGATATTGAAACGCCCGAATTGTTCGTCGATGAATTCTTCAAGCTCTACAAATCGTTTCCGCAAACCAAGAGCGTTGTCTTGATCCTGGTCAGTTATGGAGATTCGCAATTGCGATATCGCTGGGCTGTGACGAAGGGCTTGCCGATTGTGGCGGAGAAAATGCGACTCGACAGCAACGGGACCGTAAAATTTGAGTATGCGGTGCTCGGCTTCCGGCCGGATGCGGCCAACGCCCCTAAGTAGAATAAGCGCGACCAGTGAAAGGTCCGGTGATATCAAATGAGCCAGAACGCAGCGCGATTGTTCAGTACGCGAAACATGATGGGGGTTGTCCTAATCGCCGGGATTGCCGCAGGGGTTTACCTCGGCGATTTCATGAAGGGGCCAGGCTGGGGAGGTTCTTCGAAGGGGACCGGTAACTCAACCGGTACAGGCAAGGATGGCACGATCGACCAGCAACACGTAACCGACAAGACGGAAGCGGCACCTGAGAAGGTGGTGGCGCAGCCTCAAACGCCAGTCGTCAAAGTGGTGATCGCTGACCGCTCCTACTTTCTGCGTTCAGCCGAGGGGGACCAGCCCATCGAGTTAGATCAAGTTGTGGCCCAGGCCATTGCTGCCAAAGGAGACGAGGACGGAGTAAAAATTCGTATTTACCGGAAACTATCGTCATACACTTCCGCCGAGCTTGCACTGCAAGATGCCTTAGTGGCGGCGGGCGTCAGTGATAAACAAATTGTCTGGCCGCCAAATCCGGTCGATGACTGAGCGTTTCCGTGAGCTAATCTCGCCAAGAGATTGGCCGAAGTCGATGTGTCACCAATTTCGATTGACGCTCGCCCGAGGTCTTGGCGTTCTTGGCTACAATCAGATTAATTCGGTGATCAGATGGCGATCGTCGGCCAGGAATTGTGGCCGGCCGTTGGGATCGGTCAACGTCACCGAATTCGCGTCAATTCCCAGTTGATGATAGAGCGTATGGAAGACGCTTTGGATGTGAATCGGCCGCTCGATCGGTTCTTCGCCATTGCGATTCGTCTTGCCGATCATCTGACCGTGACGCAAGCCGCCGCCGGCGAGGAAGAAGAATGAGGCACGAGCCCAGTGGTCGCGACCGGCGGTCCCGTTGATTCTCGGCGTGCGACCAAACTCGCCCGACATCATGATGATAGTCTGGTCGAGCAAGTTGTGAGCGTCCAGATCATCGATCAGCGCACTGAGTGCGACATCGAGCGGAGGCAACTGGCGACGCATTTCCACAAAGTTGTTACCGTGAGTATCCCAGCCACCCCAGGAGAGGGCCACGCAGCGGACACCGGCTTGAACAAGACGACGAGCCATCACGAATCGCTCGTTCCCCATGCCGTTGTCGGCACCGTACCGTTTCAGCAGTCGAGGATCTTCGTTTCGCAAATCGAGTGACTTGGCCAGATCGCCCGAGGTGACAATCCCCACGGCGCGGTCCGTGAAGCTATCGATCGCGGACAACATCCCGTGACTGTCGACGTCGCGGCGAAGACGATCCAATCCGGCCAGCAGATCTTTGCGATCATCCAAGCGGTTCAAACTGATCTCGCGATTCAGCGTCAGGTTCTGACGACCTTCGCCATCGGGACGGAATCCAGCGTTCACTTGACCGACGAAGCCAGTCTTCGTCCAACCTGTCAGGTCAACGAACGTGGGACAGGTCCCCTGCGTGGTTGTCTGAGAGGGTCCCCACAGCTTTGACATCACCGAGCCGATGCCAGGCCGACCGCCCATCGTGCGCAATGAGGATTCGCTCCACCCCGAATCGCTTTGATGGGGAGCGTGTTCGTCCCGCAGGCCAGAGATCGAGCGGATCACCGAAAACTGATCGGCGCGATTGGCCAATTGCGGCATCAATTCGCAGATTTCCATGCCGGGGACATTCGTCGCGATTGGCATGAACTCGCCGCGGAACTCTTTCGCGGCCGATGGCTTCAGGTCAAAGGTGTCCATGTGAGTTGGACCACCGGGCAGATAGATATTGATGATGGATTTTCCAGTCGCCCGAGTCCCTGCCTGCTGTTCCGCCTGGAGCAGTTGCGGAAGGGTAAGTCCACCGACGGCCAGTCCACCAATCTTCAGGAAGTCTCGCCGACCAATGCCATCACAGAACCTGTTCTTCCGTCCGAGGAATGTCAACATGGCTGGAGACTCCGCTAGGGGTGGGTACCTTCCGGTGAAGGCCGATTGGTGGGAGGTCAGGACCTTATTGGCTGGCCGGTTCGCCCGGCACATCTGGAGAGCTTACTCAACCACCACGAACAAATCAACATTTTCTTATGCTATTCGACTGCGAGTGAGGTTGCTCCTAATAACAATGGAGGAAATCCGAAGAAAGTTACGGGCAAGTTGTGAAGATTTCGTCCC
>CBIHQO010000137.1:0-10866 GCA_966211735.1 uncultured Schlesneria sp. | reverse complement strand
GGTTTCGTCTGTGCCGACGCCTCCGCCCCGAACAGCAGCAAGGCTGCGACGCAGGCTCCGATCACAGGTCCGCTCTTCGTTGGACGATTAGTAGAAGTCCAACCGCAACAAGTGGCACAACAGGTCTCGACACACCGCGCGATCGCCACCAGTAGCCACAGCCCGCAGGCCACGATGACTCCGAAGAACAGACCATCCAGGACCACTTGCAACCCCTGCGGAACCAGCGGCAACAAGGCCAGCGGCAGTGTCAGACCAAGAGCCGCAATGGTCGTTTTCGTGATGCAACTGGACCGACGCAAGAACCAACCGACAAGTCCGACCAGTGCCACCAGAAAGACGCGGATCGCCGCACCAGAACGCTCGTCAACATAGCCGAGATGCAACGCGATGCCGCCGCGAGCGGGATCGGATCCGGCGTAACGAAACGTCTTCTGTAGACTTCCTTCCGGGGGCGTCAGGTCGATTGCCAGAGACAACAGACCGAGTCTCTCTTTGTTGGCTGGGAGTGCGGGTTCGGCAAGCTTGTCGCGTTGAGGCTGCCTCGCAGGCGCTTCCATGTCGATCTGTTGTTGAGCGACATCCAGTTCATTCTTCCACTGTTCTTGAGGCTCTGCCCGTGGAGCATCGGCGGCGGGCTTGGGATTGAGCTTGCGAAGATCTGTAGCTCCGGACATTAGCCCCTTGCGTTTCACCTTCGGCTCACTTGGCTCGATTCGGAATTTCTCGCCCGACTTTTGAGGAGCTTGATCTTGAACTGAATCCGCAAGATTGGATTCGCCGGAAAGGATCGTTGTCCGATGGAAGCGATCTTGGACGGGGAGCCCAGTGGAGTCTGTCGGAGTTGGGAGACGGGGAGCAGCCCCCGGCGCAGGCTGGCTGGCGACTTCAGGCCTGTCATGCATCTCTTCTCGGATGTAAGCATCCTCTACCGTTCCTGCAGTCATCTTGGATGATTCCGCGTAGTATTCAACGTTGCTGCGTTCCTTGCTGGCGAAGAACACAAGGAAGCCAAGATAGCCAACACCAAACACGAACAAGAGGGCGATGAGCGCACCTTGACCTCTGCGATACGCCAGCATCAACAAGGCGATCAATCCCAGCGTGACGATGACCGCAAAAATCTGCCAACCCAGTTCGCTCACTGTGGGGACTCGCACACCCGTGTTGAAGCGACCCAAGATACTGGTTTCGTCGAGATGCTGTTCTGGCTCCAGCGGACCTGAGCTGCTGATCAACAACGTCTTCGACGGATAGTTCAGTTGCCAGTGCTGATCGAGCACATCGACGGGCTGCGATGTTCCTTGCCCCGTCTGCACTGACAATTCAGGAGGTGCTTGTTCAAACGTGCCGAACCGTGTGAGGGCAGGGACGTCGGATCGATAGAACAATTGCAGTTGCCGCGACTGACCGACATGGGGCCCACCTTGGGGAGTTGGCACGCTGACGCTGGAATTCAGCGGAACAAGATAGATGTCGCCCTGGCGGCGGACTTCCACAGGCTGGCCATCGACCAGCGTTGCCCAGAGCACGGTCTCTTTCGGCAGGATCACTCGCAATCCCTGCACGCCGACGGCGATCAACTGAAACGTCGCGCGATGTTGCAGTTCGCCGGTACGTCCCAGCACGCTGGTGACACTCAAGACTGGACACACAGCGGACGGAACGGGGAGTTTGTCGAATCGTTCTTCAGTCAGCGTGACTTTGGCTCCCGCCGTGGCGTTGCGGTAGACGGCGACGATCCGTTCTTTCGGTGCGTAGTACAAGTTCGGCAGGTCCAGCGGATCGACTTCCACCAGGGGCGTGCCATCGGCGGCCTTGGCGTCGATCGTGATCCGTTGTTCACCACCCGCTTCAATCGCCTGGAATCCGTTCTGACGTTCGGCATCGACAAATCGCAGTTGCGGCACGACGAACTCTTTGGCGTCTCCACGTGGAAGATCGATGTCACAGAACAGCGGTACCAGCCCGCGCGAGCGTTGATCGAACTGGAGCGTCCAGATCCGATCACCCGATTGAACAGCCCCCGGCTTCTGTTCGATAATCTGCCGATCCGGGCTTTGGAAACGAATCGCGGTCCCGGCGGACTCAGGCAACGAGACGCGGAGGGTGCGAACGCCACCCCCTTGCACTTCGACCATCGCCTGCACGAATGCATGCATCGTCTGCGGATCCAGCCTTCCGACAGTAATCGTCTGAGCCGAGATGCGCGATGGCTTGCGAGTCACCTTGAGTTGACCACCATAGCGAGTGTCCTGGGTCCGAAACCGCAGTCGCTCGAAATCGGCACTCAGTGGGACCGTGTCCAGCCCTTTCAATTCCGATGCAGCGAGATCCAGGTCATCGTCGCCGCGAATGACGATCGTCCCTTCGTTCAAGCTCGATTGCGGCAGGAACAGTTCTGGAATCGCGACAGTGATCGGGGTTGATTCCACCGGCCATCCTTCGACTTCACGGCGTAGAACCAGATGAATCGTCCCAGTCCCCTCGGCGGCCAGCGGCGGGTCGAGCAGAATGCGTAGCTGGTTGACTCCCGGTTCTTGTGACAGGATCTGCCACTTCAAAGCGGCCTTGTCACGTTCCGCACTGCGTTTTGACGGTGACGATGACCTGCAGGTCCAGGCCGGTGGCGTTGACATCCAATACTGCCGCAACGGCGGTTTGAACTTCGCGCTGCTTCGGTTGAGTCGTCAGCCGCAACACAAAATCAGGCTGCCAGACATCGAATCGCAGATATTCGGTCGCATTGAACTTCGACATCTCATCGGGCATGTCGGCAGTCGGCTTCTGTCCCTGTGTGGCGCGTCGCACGCCTTCGGTTTCTTCGACGCGCAATCGCACATCGGCGGGATGTTGCACGAGGACCTGGCCAATGTGCGAGGTGACGTTGGCAATCGTCAGTGGTGGAACCGTCCAGGGCTTACCCGTCTCAATCGCCATCACACCCTTAAAGGAGATCTTGCGCGTCCCGTCAAAAGCCTGACCAAACGTCAAAGCAATGTTCGTGCGACCTTTATCGTTCGGATCGTCGGTGAGGTCCCACGACTCGAGTCCGGTTGATTCCACGTCCGCAATTTCCAACGTGGACGGCACGGAGAACGTCAATCGATCGACGGGCTTGCCGAACACTTGCAGATTGGTCAGCGCGTGCCAGGTCACTTCGCCGGGGGCGACATGCAATCCATAACCTGTCGTTGCAAACGTCAGAGCATCCGCCGCATTTTCCGCAGCGCGATCGGTCACGCGCAACTGAATCCCCGGAGCGCCACCAATCGCCACGGTGTAGTCTGCGGATTTGTCGAGTGGAGCAGGGCGTTCCAGTTGCAACGCGCCAACCAACAAACGCTTGCCCGCGGGCAACGTCAGCGACAGGGTTCCACTGGGAGCACGCAGCAGCGAGAACGCGGCCACCTGATCACTGCCCTGACTGGTCAGTTCCGTCGACAGTTCCAGCTTGAGGACGTGCTTCCCCTCTTCATTGCTGAAGAGCGTGACGGAACCATCCTGATTTCGCCCCAACATTGCCGGCTGATCATCCAGGGTCGCCTTCTCGATCGACAGGCGTTGCGTCGGGAAAATGGTGGTCTGCCAATCCCCTGCAAACTGCGAGAGTTCGGCCGTGACCGTCATCAGCAGTTGGTCACCGCTGACTTTTGCCTGATAGTTGCTGCTGGTCAGGACGATCGGCAGATTGGGTCGCGTTTTCGCGTTGGTTTTCGCCAGACCAATTAGTTCATCGAACTTCTTTCTCGTCAGCATCACGCCTCGGCGGTCGTGCTCCACGACGACATCCAGCTCTTCGGCCGGGACGAAGATTCGGCGACCTTCCGTCAGTTCCGTGACCAAGTCGACCGGTTGTGCAGAGACGGCTTGAACCGACAGCAGAACCAGCCATAGCGCAACTCCGCAAATCGCCAACCGGCGCTGATCGACAAGCAGCGTCCCACGCGCGATTGACGTCATCAGGCTGCGTGTCATCCGTTGATGACTCATTGTAATATCCTTATTCCAAAGCCATTTCCAACGTCAAATCGCGTTACACTTCATCGCTGTTTGTCGGACCGGGGTCCGCTGGCGGCAATGGCGACGTGGGAGGGCTTGATGTCGGAACGACGGGAACTGGGGTCGGAACGGCAACCACTTCAGCCGGTCGTCGGCTGAGCAGGGCGTGGACCACCCAGATGGCGACCAGAGCCGTCAGACCATAGATCGAAACGGCCAGGCCGTGAATGACCAGATCGGTATCTTTCAAGGCGTAGGTACAAGCACAGAACGCGGCCAGGATCAGCAGCGTCAACTTGTTTTCCCACGAGGTATTTCGCAGCAGGAAAGCAATCGCAATGATCGCCCCACTGACGATCCATGTGTAATACGGCAGATGCCACCAGCCGAATCCTTGAACCGCGTCACGACCCGCCAGACTGGAGTACAGGTGGCGGTGCCCCTCCACGGGAAATTCGAAGACACCACCGGCGTCCGTTCCAATCCAGGCATCCAGATCCTGTGTCCCTTGGTGGCCAGCCCGTCGCTTGCGAAACAAGTCGCGCAATGACGTTCGCGTCTCGCTGGTGAAATTTTCTGGCGTCCCGATCAAGGCATACTCATCGGGAACCCAGACTCCCAGCCGCAATTGCTGAATCGCGACTCCCTTGGCTTCGTACCCACCGATGATGGGCAGCCTGAGCAGCAACGATCCTCCTGCCGTCTGAAACGCGTCGGGCTTCACTGCCATGCGGAACAGGATCGTCAGCGAAAATGGTTCATCGGATGATTTCGTGCGGGCGACATTGATGAAGTACGAGGTCCACAAATCGCGGGCTTTCAGATCTGCCTTCTCGAGAGCGACTGGCTTGCGATCCACGAGTACTCCCAACGGCTCGGCCGAGGTCGGCAGGTCCACACGCAACCGCTGACGTTCGCTCGACTTCATCACGTAGCGGGCTCGATAGGTGGCGATGCTGGCCTTGTCCAGCACGACTTCCACCAGTGCCTTGCTGACGACAGTTTCGACGACCCCTTGCACGTCATATTTGTTGGCGGAAAGCTCCAGTTTCACGGGCTGCTTGAAATAGCGATAGGCAACGAACCCGTCCTGCGCCAGATACTGCAGTTCACGCACGTCAATCGGCTCGACGTCGCCTCCGCTGGCGGTCGCCGAAACCGAGAGGGCTCGAGCTTTGAGAACGGTCATCTCGCCGATGGTCCGCGATAACGTGATCTCACGCTTCCCCTGCGGCCCATCATCTTTGTCGTACGGATCCAGCACGCGAATCGCCTCAATCACGCTCTTTTCGCTCTTGGCTTCGGTATCCGCCGTGGGACTGAGATCGTATGTGATCTGGAAGGGCTGAGAACCCAGCACCTCTCGCTGCATGATGACGGTCCAGGTGACCCAGCCGTCCACTGCCTTGGCGGCGCGACTCTTTTGCTTGATCGGTGGTGCGGAACCGCCAGCCGTCGAACTGATCTGAACCTTGTCGGCCAATGCTTCCGGAACAGAGAACCGGAACGTATCGATGCCCGCGTACTCGATCACATAGTTCAGATTGGTCGTAACCTGGACCTGCCCCTGCTTCACATCCGCGCGAGTTCCGATCGAAGCGGTTAGTCGGGTCGGCTTGCGAACGGTTCGGACAGGAATCTCGACCGGCCTGCGATTGTACAACCACGACGAAACCAGCCGTGCATTCGCGATCGTCTCGGCCTGCGGCGATGGATCGGGCTGAGCTCCCACTAGCTTTTCGGCATCGGTGATGACATCGATCGATTCCGGTGCATAGACCTGAATCTTGCCGTTTTCCAGTTCAGCTCCAACCGGTTCGAGCGTCGGGATCGTCTGATCCGTTTTTTCGGCAGTCGGGTCGAGCGATCGAAACGCGAACACCGTAATCGCGAGGGTGCCCAGCGTCTTCTCGCGCAAGCTGACCGACAGCGTGGTCTTGTCCGGCGAAACATCGAACTGCTTCATGCGATCGCACACGACGTTTTCGATCGTGATATCTGCGGGCAATTTGTACTTCACTTCGAACACACCAGCGCGATCGATCGTGAAGTTCGCCACCGACCGCAGTCGCAATTGGTCGTCGCGGAACACCAACTGTGATGTTTGATTAACGATCAAGCGTGGCTCGACGGGCTTCGCCAAGACCTTCAGATGAAACGCCGGGCTGTAATACTTGAAGTACAGTCCCCCGGGCCGCTTCAATCGAGCATCGACTTCGCTGTCATCCGTCCGCAACAAGCCGGTCTGTTCTTCGACGGTCAGCGTCAGATCGCCGCCCTGTTTCAAGGCCACCGTGCCACTCTCGCGAATGACATCGAGCGCATGAATCCCGTAGGCGGTCGTCCCTTCCATGCCGGCGACATCAAATGCTTCCGTCGGCGCGGCCTGCTCGGTATGCACTTCGAGCGTCACCTTGCCATCCAGTCGGCTGAGTAATTCAATCGTCACAAGTTGACGGTTGTCTTCTTCAACCGCTTTCCACTCTTTCACTTTGGCATTCGAAGTGATGTCCAGTATCCGCTGACCTTTGGGAACAGCGATCCGAACTTTTTCAATCTGGCCTCGCAACACTTCGTAGGTCAGCCAGGCGTCGGTATGTACCAACCCGTCTTCAACCGTTACCAACGTCTGATTCGTGACACTCGCCAGCAGTTCCATATCGGGCTTTGTACCGACTCGAGGATGCCAGCGGGCCGAAATCTTGTCGGTCGACCCAATTGTCGCCTTGATCCGAGTCTCTTTCGCAGCGGCCGCAATCGGTTCGCTGACCAGCTTGGGTTTCAGCTCAATCGTCTGATCGGCTTCAGGAATAACGAGGTCGAAGGTGGTAATCCCGACGGTCGGGACATCCATCTCCAGACTCTTCCCCTCAGGTGCCGTGCGAACTCGGGCAGTGAGCTCGATTTGGATCTTGTGTTCACCCGGAGTGGGCAGCAGCAGCGAATACGTTCCGTTACCGGTTCCTCGCAGTAAGACCTTCCCCGAGTCTGAAGTGATTTTCCCGATCGCCGCTTCGCCGAATTTACTCGGCACCTCGGCCCAGCCTTTGTCGAGAGCCTGAACGACCAGGGTTGCCGAGACCTGGGCAACGTCCTTTTCGACCTTGGCAACGTAGCTTGCCGATGTGATCACACCCGAAACCGGGGGCTGATCCGCCTTGCGCAGACTATTGCCAACGGTGGACTCGATCAGCTTCAGGTACTCGGCGTATGGAATGAAAACGCTTCCATCCGGCTTTTCGAAGACGGATTTCAGGCTTTTGAACGGCAAATAGATGAGCCGCTCGACCGTTTTTGCGGGTGGCGCGACCGCTGGCTTCTCAGCATCCGTGGGCTGTCCAAAGGCAGCCGAGTAACAGAGTGTCAGACTGCTGATCGCAACGGCAACAAGTCCAAAGTGCCGAATCGCTTGCATACGATGGAATCCTTATAATCACTAACCTTCGCCAAGGCGATAAGTTCAGCAAAAGAGGCAGAAGATGTCGAGTGTGCGGGTCCGGAAAACCTGGAAGACTTGGGGGCAAAAAGCCGAAGAGGTGGTTTTCTTGAGAAAACTACACAAGTTGACGCGGAAAGTGTCGAGAATTCTCCCTGAAAATGGCGGACTCTGCCACTTTGGCAAACTTTGCGAGCGACTTTCGGACTGATATCGCCGCGCCTCGCTTTTGTTTCTAATGCCACTCCTCGGCCACAATTCATCAGGAAACACCAATGCGACTTCAACCGTGCCTCGCAGTTCTCGTGATGTTCGTGATCAAGTCTGCCATCGCGGAAGACATTCCTGATGCATCACTCACCGCTGAGCAGTCGGCTGAACTCACGAAGTCGCTCGAGAAAACGCTGGCGGATGCCAAGCAGGCGATCGAAGCCAATCCCAAAGACCTCAACGCCTATTCACGTCGTGGCGACGCCTATTTCTTTCTGGGAAAATTTGGCGACGCCGTCGCGGACTATGACCGGATGGTGGAACTCGACGACACCCTGGCCAACTCTCATTGGCGGCGTGGCATCGCGCTGTTCTACGCGGGCCGATACAAAGACGCGGCCACTCAATTTGAGAACTATCACTCGTTCGATCAGGTTGATCGCGAAAACGGGATCTGGCGATATCTCTCTCAGCACAAAGCCTATGGGCAGGAGAAGGCGCGCGAGGGTCTGCTGAAATATGAAAAAGACGATCGCGAGCCTTTTCCCTCGGTCTACAAACTCTTTGCCGGCACGATGACGCCGGACGAGATCGAAGAGCAGATCGCGTCCGCAAAAATCTCGAAGGAAGAACGAGAGAAGCGATCTTTTTACGCTCATTTGTACATCGGACTTAATTTTGCGGTCGAAGGGGATGCGAAGGCCGCCAAACGTCACCTACATGTCGCGACAACGAATAAGTGGGGACCACGCGCAGGCTACGGTCCGAATTACATGTGGCACGTGGGCCGCCTGCACGAGCAACTTCTGCGAGAAGCTTCCAAGACACAATGATCGGCGTGACAGGGATGATCTGTTATCTCGCCCATGTTGCGGATGCAGTTAAGTTGCCGGACATCCTCGCGGTTCCTTGCAGGAGCAAATCCCAAAAACATCGATGATTTCAACGCAGGGTAATTCGCATGCTAACGATCACTCGCCACGAGTCGCTGACCGGAACCTACACGCTACGTGACGAACTCTGGTTGCCCCAGCCGATCAACGATGTCTTTGGCTTTTTCGCAGACGCCTTCCAATTGGAACAAATTACACCACCTTGGCTGCACTTCCACGTGCAGACGCCGAGGCCGATTGTGCTGCAATCGGGTTCGTTGATCGATTACAAGCTGCGTTTGCACGGCATCCCGATTCGGTGGCGAACCGAAATCAGCGAATGGGAACCGCCCTACCGCTTCGTGGATCGGCAGTTACACGGGCCGTATCGTCTCTGGCAGCATCTGCATACGTTTGAGGACCGCAATGGCGGAACGCTCGTTAAAGATCACGTGGATTATGCTGTCCCCGGAGGCGGTCTGATCGACCGGTTCTTCGTGCGTCCCGACTTGCGACGTATTTTTGCGTTCCGTCATCAGAAACTGCAGCTATTGTTCGGACAGCCATTGTCCGCGATCGCCAACCATTGAAAATGGACAAGCTTGACTCGATCGCCATGATTATCCCGCGCATCGGTTGACGCGTTCGCGCTTGGTTGACGCTCATCTATCCCTTGTGGTACGTCTGTCAGTTCGAACGGACGATGGACAGACTGTTGGGAAGACTTACGGAAGATCATGGATTTTATCGCTGAGACTTATCGGCTGACGTTCTCGGGTGCCGATGTCGAAAGCTTGAGTCACGATATTGCGCTCGAACAAACCGTAGAAGTCCCCGACGCACTCATCGCGTGTTCCGATTTGCGTGAAGCAGTGGTCGGTCGAGTCGGCTCGATTTCCGCAGTCAGTTCCCCCAGTGGGCCTGGCTCATCAGAGCAATTTGATGTCAGGATCGACTATCCCGCGGATCTGGCGACAGGTCTGGGCGCGCTCATCAACCTGATCTACGGCAATATTTCACTGAAGCAGTGCATTCGTTTGCGCGATCTGCAATTGCCCGATTCCGTGCTGCGAGCCTTTCGCGGCCCCAATTTGGGAATCGAAGGACTGCGGCAGACTTTGGGTGTTTACGGTCGGCCATTGCTGGCGACCGCGTTGAAACCGCGCGGATCAACGCCTGAACACCTTGCCACGCGAGCCAACCAGTTCGCGGCTGGCGGCGGAGACCTCGTGAAGGACGATCACAATCTGATCGATCCGTCATTCGAAGCCTTCCGCGAACGAGTCACGCTGTGTCAGGAGGCCACGGTCGCCGGTACCCAGGAATCGGGACGGCCGTGCCTGTATTTTCCAAATCTGGCAGGACCGACGGGTGAACTGGAACGGCGAGCAGAGTTGCTGGTGCAACTCGGGGTTCGTGGAGTCCTGATCGCCCCGCTGATTATCGGGCTGGATCACGTCCGCCACCTCGCGGACCGCTTCCCGCTGGCATTCATGGCCCATCCCACCTTTGCGGGTGCCTATTTTCACGACGGAACGCATGGGGTTGAACCGGGCCTGCTGCTGGGAACACTGTTTCGCCTGGCAGGTTGCGATGCCACAATTTATCCCAATCTTGGCGGACGCTTCTCTTTCACCGCCGACGACTGTCGCCAGATCGATCGATTGGCTCGAGCACCGCTGGGTGACCTTCGCTCCGCCTGGCCGTCCCCGGCAGGCGGCATGTCCTACGGTAACCTGGAACAAATGGCGAAAGATTGCGGTGAGGACTCCATCTTTTTGATCGGCGGAGCTCTGCTCGGTGATTCGGCCGATCTGAAGTCGAGCACCGCACGATTCCGCGATCAAATCGCAGCGCTGTTCCCAGGTTCCAAGTCAGTCGCTCCGTCATTCAACGAAGTGGTCTCGGCCTGCGAATTACCCGCCCCGCGGCTGACTCAACGGCTGCTTGAACATCTTCGCTTCATCAACGGATTCCACTGGGACGGTCGAGAACCCGTCGCCTATAAAGCCAGCGATGAGCTTCCCTTTCGCAACGTCAGACGGACAGAACTGATCGGCACCGCCGGCGAGCAAACGGCGTTTGACTTGAGATACTTCGAAATAGGCACCGGCGGTCATTCCAGTCTGGAAAAGCATCTCCACACACACGTCGTCATCGGCGTGCGTGGCGCCGGCAAACTGATCACCGGCGAGAACCGAGTCGACATTAAACCGTTTGATGTCGCCTATGTCCCGCCGTTGCAAGTGCATCAGCTTACGAACGAATTGAATGAGCCGTTCGGGTTCTTCTGCATCGTCAATCACGATCGCGACCGGCCGCAAAAGCCTTAATCATCTGGATGAG
>CBIHQO010000136.1:0-10881 GCA_966211735.1 uncultured Schlesneria sp. | reverse complement strand
GATCGTGGCAACAACCACGTCACCTTGGAACTGACCGAAACTCAAGCCAATATCATCGTCCTGGCCCAGGACAAGGGAAAGCTGACTCTGACCTACAACCCAAATGGCAAAGGTACCGGGGGAATCGCACTCACCAGCGCGGAACGGATCACCTTCTATGAGATCCTGGGCCTCACCCCGGGCGTCAAAGGCAAAGACCCGTTGCTGACAGAGATCTATCGTGGTGCCAATCGCGCCACTCAGTACTTCGATGACCGCGGACGGATGCTCGGCACTCGACTGGCTCCGAACCAGACGACGAACGATCGTCAGAACTTCGCCTTGCCACCGCGATTGGGTCCGCTTCCCGATGTTCCGCAGAACAATGGTCCAGCACCAACCCCGGCACCCACGACGGGGCAACCCGCACCAGACAATCAGCCACGACCAGTGCCGACCGCCCTGTTTGGTCAACCTGTTCACAACTGATGTTTGCAAGACACTGCCAGCCCGCGTATCCGGTACGCGGGCTTCGGGCACTGATAGCCACGTTCATCTGAATAAGTGCTCAACCGAATCGGAGTGACCGTCCTCTGGGAGGGCGAGGCTCCTGCCGAGCCGCTAAGACTCGTAGCGTTCGATCAACAAAGGGACGACTCTGGTATTGCTGTGGATTTATTCAGTGACCGCCTGATTTGATTGGCTTCGACGAAGAACCCCGTTAGTTCATCATGAAGAAGACGCGCCTACTATCGCTGACTGGAACGCAAGTTCGCAAATCGCGTCGTCGTGGCTTCACGACACCCGCGGTCGCGATCGCGCTGTTGGTCGTGATGGCCGGCCTGGCGTTGGTCCTGGATCGACTCTGGCTCGATACCGCTGATCTGGAACTGACGACGGCGGCCGAGGCGGCTGCTTTGGCCGCGGCTTCGGAACTGGCCAACGACGATCTGCTAAAACTGAACGCTGTTCCGGAATTGCGATTCGAACGAGCTCGCGCCGCGGCGGCATGGATCGCCAGTCAGAACCTGGTCGCCGGTTCGCCGGTCGTACTGAATACTGACCCCGAAGGATATATCCGGCTGGGCCGTCTGCTTCTCGATACCTAATCGGATTTGGTGAAGTTCTCGGAAACCACCGAGAATCCAACGACTGCCGTGGTGACCGCAATTCGCAGCCGACGAACCAACAATCCTGTCGGATTGTTCGTGGCTGGGGCAACGGGACAATCACAAGGCGATGTCGCCACGCGAGTAGAAGCCTCGATCGACAATCGAATTTCTGGCGTTCGTGCTGCCAAAGGCACGCCGGTCCCTGCTCTGCCAATCGCGATCTGGTGGCGAGATCCTTCCGGCGTGCGACCAGATACGTGGGAAAATCAGATTGATAACCGTCGGGGAGCGGATCTGTATACCTATGATCCTGTCAGTCACGCTGTTTCTGGTGGCGGCGACGGAATTCCCGAGATCGTCCTGCGCAGCCAGGCTCGTGGATCGCAGACAACAAGTGCGAATGTGCTGGTTGTCGACGTGGGGGCCGGACTGAACGATCAGACATTGCAGCGTCAGTTCACCTCGGGTTGGACTGCCGATGACCTCGGTGCGACCGACGGTGAATTCAATGTGTCATTGGCAACGCCCATGGCACTGAATGCCTCTGGCGAACTCCCTCACTCGGATCGCGAGTCGCTGGATACCTTGGTCGGTGAACCTCGAATCTGCCTGCTGTACTCCACGGCAGTCCCTTCCGGTAAAGGTTCCCTGGTCCAGGCGACCTGCATGCAGATGGTGGCGATCCGAATTATGGCTGTCCGTGACCAAAGCGACGGTAGCTGCGAAGTCGTTGCCCAACCGTGTGTGATCAAGACGAAGACTGCGATGCTACTGCTTCCGTCGCCCTATTCGACGGACTCCGTGATCCTGGGCAATCCGACCAAAAGTGTGACGACCAGCCCGGGTAATCCCTACATCTACAAGCTGCAACTAACACATTGAAATCCCTAAGCCAATGTCCTGGCTTACGATCGAAGATCTCCAACAAATCGTCTGTGGAACAGTCCCATGATCGCCCAACCACCAGTTCCTCCCGCCGTTGATCCGCGACAAGCGTTTCAGATGCTGAAGACGCGTATCCACCGGCAAATGGTCGATGCCATCGACCTGTCCAAGGCTGGCCAGTTGCCTGAAGCTGAGTTACGTAATCAACTTCGTGGCTTGGCGACGCATCTGTGTGCTCAGCAGACTGTCAACCTGCCGCCCGATGATCGCGAAGCCATGGTTCGCGAAATCATGGACGAAATCTACGGCTTCGGACCGATCGAGGCGTTGATGAACGACCCTGACGTCAGCGACGTTCTGGTCAACGGTGCGGACAGCGTCTTCATCGAACGCAACGGTTTGCTCGAACGAACCGATGTGCGATTCGCCAACGATGAGCATCTGATTCACGTCATCCAGCGACTGGTGGGCCGCGCCGGTCGACGTATCGACGAAGTTTCGCCGATGGTCGATGCCAAGCTGCCGGATGGTTCTCGTTTGAACGCCGTGATCCCGCCGTTGGCCCTGCGTGGTCCGACAGTCTCCATTCGTCGATTCAAGTCGCGCGGCGTCACCTTCGAAGACATGGTCCGCACGGGATCGTTGACTCCTGAAATGGCCGACTTCATGGTCGCCTGCGTCCGCGGACGTATGAACATCGTCGTCAGCGGCGGTACAGGTGCTGGTAAAACCACGATGCTGAACAACATCAGCCGCTTCATCCCTGAATCGGAGCGTGTGGTTACCATCGAGCAGACCGCTGAATTGCAACTACAGCAGCGTGACGTCGTGGCCTTGGAGACTCGCCCGCCAAACGTGGAAGGCCGTGGCGAAATTTCGCAGCGTGACTTGTTGAAGAACAGCCTGCGAATGCGACCTGACCGAATCATCGTCGGCGAAGCTCGTGGTGGCGAAGTGCTCGACATGTTGCAAGCCATGAACACCGGCCACGATGGCTCGATGAGTACTGTTCACGCGAACGATACTCGCGATGCCCTCGACCGTATGGAGTTGATGATTGCCCTGTCTGGCGTCGAACTCCCAATGGCCGTCGCTCGCCAGTACATCGCTTCAGCTGTCCAGATCCTGATTCACATGATGCGTTTGTCGACTGGTGAACGAAAGGTCATGCGTATCTCGGAACTGTGTAGCTATCACGATGGTGCCTACGAACTCGAAGACATTTTCGTGTATCGCATGTCGGGTGTCGATGCCAGCGGGCGGGCTCGTGGCGCGTTCTACGCGACCGGGTACGAACCGCAAGCCTTGAAGCGTCTCTCCAGCCGTGGATGCGACATCCCGTCGCTGATGTTTGCCGCCCGCGAATTGAATTCGAATGCCGAATATCAAGCTCGATGATTTTGACTCGATCGACCTTGGTTCATTGACTTCCCCGCTCATGTTCCGGAAGGAGCTTTCCAATGGCTGCGAGCACTGGTTTGCAACCAATACCACCCAAGTCTGAATTTGCCGGCATCCTGAAAGAACAGGAAACGTTCGGCACAGGCCGCGGTGACGATGCCGCCGACCAGATTAACAGTTGGTTCGACGAACTGATGCTGCAATCCGGATTGGGGATCGGTCCTTCCATGATGGTCGCCTTGTGCATGTGCTCGGCGATCACGGTGGGCGGTGCGGTCTTCGTCATTCAGGAGAATCTGCTGACGACCGCGCTGGGAGCTTTGATCGGCTTCATGGTGCCCGTCATCATGACGATCATCGTCCGGACGCGACGTCAGGACAAAATGACCAGCCAGATCCCGGCGATGCTGGAAGAATTAGCTCGTGCGGCGAAGACTGGTCGTAGCGTCGAACACAGTTTGCAGATGGTGGCGGCCGATACCCCCGATCCACTCGGTGCCGAGCTGAAATTGGCAACCGGTCGTGTCGAAATGGGCATCCAGTTGAAAGATGCGTTGCGTGACCTGCCCCGACGAACGGGACTGATGACACTCGGCCTGATGTGTATGACGCTGGTTGTGCAACAGCAGACCGGCGGTGACCTGGTGACCGTGCTGGAACGTCTTTCACGAACAGTCCGCGACCGCCTGCTGTTTCTGGGTCGTCTGCGAGCGGCCACCGCCGCCAGCCGTGCCACTGCGATTCTGATGATCGTGCTGCCACCTGCGGTGCTGGCGTTCTTCGTCTATCGCAAGCCAACCTACCTGGACGAACTGCTGTCGTCCTCGTGGGGGCGCAATTCGACGATGATCGCGATTGGCCTGGAGATGGTCGGGGCCTTCTGGGTCATGCGAATCCTGAAAGACAGCGAACAGTCCTGATCAGCCAGAGATCGATTCGGTAACAGACTTGGATCAATCCTCTTCCCGATGGTGGGTGGATTGAGAGCACGTCCCACTTAACGGTGGCGTCCCGCGAGCAGAAAACTGCTGAGTCTAACCCATGTTTCAACGCGACAAGAAATAACGGCGGAGTTTGAGATGAACCCTTCGATGTTGATTGTGTTCTACGGTATTTGCGGCGTGCTGATCGCCGGACTGCTGGTTCGCATCTGGTTCAAAAACCGCAAAACGAAGCTACCCTCGGCCGGTGTCCGGGCGCGAGTCGTGCCGAACGAACAACTTCCCGTTACCGCCTCGGTTCCTGTCCGCGATCGGATCATCGAAGAGCCGGTGACAGTTGCTGCTTCCAGCGCACCAGAGACCTATGTCGCAGCGTCCCCTTCATCTGTTGTCCGCAGTCCAGAAACCTCTTCCTGGTCAGACCGACGGTTACTCGAACATCGCGGCATCTTGTCGCGACCGACCGCCGAACAGATGCCGCGTGTGCTGGCCAATGAAATCCCCGGCGTCGACGACAGTGACCGCACGTTCGGTGCAGGATTGAACCCGGCGCTCGCATCCTTGCTGCCCGATACGCCCGAACGACAAGAGGTCGCTCGTCAAGAATTGTGTGCGGCGGGCTACTACAATCCGCACGCCTTGGAAAACCTGCAAGCAGTCCGCTATTCGCTGATGATGCTCAGCATCATCTTCTTCGGCGTGTTGCTGCTGCTGATCCCGACTCGCTTCGAGCCTCTTGCGATCGCAGGCCTGGTGATCGGTCCGATCCTGGGATGGGCGATGCCGATGTTGCACATTCGCCGCAAAGCTGCCGACCGCATTCGCGAAATCAGCCGTGCGATGCCTGATTTGCTCGACATGTTGAACATGTGCGTGAGCCAGGGACTAACGGTCTCTGACGCCATGCGACGTATCGTGCGAGAGTTCCGCGGAGTCTATCCCGCTCTCTCGCAGGAACTGAGCATCGTGCTCGAACAAGCTCGAATCAACGACTTGCACACGGCTCTGGAAAGCTTCGGCAAACGAATCGGTCTTCCTGAAGTTCACTCGTTCACCTCCTTGCTGATCCAGACCGACCGCATGGGAACCAGCGTGACCCAGGCGTTGACCACGTACAGCGATACGATGCGAGAAAGTTTGAAGCAGCGTGCCGACGAAAAAGGAAACCGAGCAACCTTCCGACTGCTGTTCCCGACCGTGCTGTGCCTGATGCCCGCCGTGTACCTGTTCCTTCTGGGCCCCGCCGTGAACGAACTCTCCAAGTTCTTCAACGAAGGCGGCCGCAACTCACTGGACGCCGGCGGTCGAGCCATCCAACGGCTGAACACGCAACGAGGGATCAACAACTAGTCCAGCCTGACCGCTCCAGAATCACGATCACAAAGGGCACAGGGGTAACTCTGTGCCCTTTCTCTTATTCTGTTTCCGATCCGTGTTTCATCTGTTTTCGATCCGTGGCCAACAGGTCTTCTCTTCTATAATGCGAAATAGTCCTCAGGAATCGTCTCGGTCGGACGCCAATCTACTTCGCCCGCCTCGGCCCCTTTGTACCGCAGCAGCGTCTCGCTCATCGTGTCCTTGTTCAACTCGGGCTTCTTGAACCGGCTGGTGGCGATCCACTGATTGACCGTCGTCGGATCCAATTCCTCGGCCTTCGTCATACCAATGATGAGGACCAGCAGATGCTTGCACAGGGCTCCGCGCAGGCCACCGCAAACATTCAAGTTCTGAGTGCAGCAGGCAAAATCTCCGTCCTTTCCGAGACGGCACGAATAAACCAGATCGGGATCGTTCTGGCTCTTCACGACACCCACAATATGCTCATCAGTGGCTTCGGCGAAGAGGCGGAATCGTTCTGCCTTGAGCATCGAAAGTGCCTTCTTCATCCGCTCCTTTTCGACCGACAGTTCCATGATCGTCATGAACTGCGTCATATCGATCGGACCGGCGCTGGCAGCCTTGGCGATCTCGGCCATGCGAGGATCCAGGCCCTTGCCTTTCCACTTGGCAGCGGCAGGGACTGAAAAGTCCTTGGGGAATTGAGTTAGTTCGTCGAATTCGGCATCAACCCAATCGCAGTCATCGAGCTTGGCGCTGGCGAGGTTGGCTCCCTGCAACTTCGCCTGTTTCAGCACGGCCTGCTTCAGATTCGCTTTCGAAAAGTTCGCGTCTTTCAAAGTGGCATAAGTCAAGTCGGCCTTGTTGAGATTGGCATTCGTAAAGTCGCACTGGCTGAAGTTGGAATAGACGCCCGTAAAGGTGAGTGTGGACTTGCGGAAATTCGAATTCTGGAACGAGCCGTAGTTGCAGTCCGCGCCTGCCAGCGATGCCTTTTCGAAGTTCCCTTTATCGAATTCGAGTGAACTCAAATCGATTCCATCGAGTTTCTTGCCGCTGAGATCGACCGACGGAAAAGACTTGATCGTTTCAAGTTCCAGATGACTGCGATCGTTCCATTTCTTGACGCCGTCGGGTTGATCCAACTCAGCAAGGAGCGAAGCACGGACGGCGTCTTTATCGGATTCGGCTGTGGCCTCGGCTTGTTTCAGTTCTTCGACCGTGGGACAGGGTACTCCAGCTGTTTCGCACCAGGCTTCCATTGCCAATTGGGTCAGCTTGCGATTCGTCATCCCGGTCTTTTTCCCGAACGCTGTCACGGTATGCGGACAAGCGATCGCGTCAGGCCATTGCCCCACTGCCGCGACGATCGCTGCAGCGATGGTCTTGGTCGACTGCTCCCAGTCGGACAATGTGTCGGCCCACAAATCTCGCGACCAGGATGCCTGGGGACCCTTCCATCCATTCCTGGCGCTGAGTCGCAATGTTCCTTGAGGAGATTTTACCTCCATCGTCGTCACAAAACTCGTCGCCTTTTTGGCGATGTCCGATAGTTCCTTCAGCTTCGGGCCGATCGAGATCTGTTTGGTGTTGAGTACGAGCCCGATTGCTTTCGAGATGTCGACTCCTTTGAAATCGGCTTGGGCGACGTTGGCCCCCGTGAAATCCGCGCCGTCGAGGCAGGCTCCTTGGAACTCCGCCCCCATCAACCTGGCTCCGCGCAGTTTGGCCTTCGTGAAGTTGCAGCCTCGCAGATTAGCCCCCAGCAGTTCAGCTTCAGACAGGTCTGCTTTGGTGAAATCGGCTCCAGTGAACTTGGCCTTTTCGGAAGTCACCGATTTGAGACAGGCCTCTCGGAAGCTGACTTTGGAAGCATCGGTGATTCTAAATTCGGATTTGGTCAAATCGGCTTTATCAAACTTGGAACCCGTCATGTCGGCTTTGATAAAGTGAAACCCAACCATCTTTGCCTTGGTGAAATCACTGCTGCAACGCGACTTATCCATCAGAAAGCCAACCCAACTGCTCGACAGGTCCGCTCCCCGACAGGAGCACTCGATGAGGTCTGGGAAAGTGGCGTGGATTGTCGCGCCGTCCAGCTTTGAGTGTCGCGTATTGCCGATTTCGTAGCTCTCGTGACTCTCCGTCTGAACAGTGGCATTCGAGAGATCGACATCTTCCAGGTCCATGCACCAGAGCGGTGCATCTTTGATGTTCTGACCCCGTAGGGAAGCCGATTTCAAGGTGTACGGCCGCTGACCCCCATGTCGAAACGAGTACTCATTGAACGCCGACGCGTCGACGCGCTGACGGAGCAGCTTATAGCCCTCGGGACCCGCTTGAATCATTGCACGAACTTCGTCTTCAGTTGGCACCAGCATCGTCCGCAGTTGATCGGCGTCGATGACCGCGATTGATGCTCCTTTCGTATTAAGCAGTGCCGCTTTCTTCTCATGCGATGACGTTCCCGTCACCTCTTTCAGTACGACTAGACTGACTGACGAATTGAGCGTCTCTGCGATCTTCCCTCCTTCCAGACGCACCAATGCCTGTAGATTTTCGAGAGTCAATTGCCCCCACTTCTCGAACCGGCCGGCAAAAAAGATCGACTGACCGGCGAGTTTCAGGGCTTTCCAATCGGCGACTTTTTGAACGGACTTCTTGGCCACGAGAAGCGCTCCTGCGAGTTGACGGGAATTGGACCGAACGGTCAGTGAGAACCACACGATTTTGAGGCTTCGTCGCTGACGATGCAACAGAAGTGCACACTGATCGAACACGCGATTGAGGTCCACGTGCGATGTCGGTGGGAGTGTCGATGTCTTCACCGAGAAGTTGCGGATCTGCAACCGCAGCTTCGGCAGCGACGTGTGTCTCTTGAGAAGATCAGGAACCGGGTTAGATTTCGCGAGGTTCGTCGTCACCACTATTCGGTGCAACTGCCTGCGATTCTGCTTCCCACGCGGCCAGGCGACGGTCGAATTCTTCGGCCCATGAGTCGTCCAGCAGATCAGCGTCACCCACCGCAAACTGAGGGGCGACCGAGATCACAATTTTGGACGTTTCAGGGGTGGGAATCGGCTCGCAAACAATCGTCTCTGCGCGATCTGTCACAGCTCGGCTCCTTCGAGTTAGACTCGGACAATTGCCGATAACAACATACACAAGTCCATTTCAAACGTCAGGTACATTCCTTCAACAAAAGACAATTCCACTTTCTTCAGTTGCCAATCTGGGTTACCACACCCCCCTTTCAACTCTCGAAACAACGAATTTCAGCAGCAGCCTGCCGACGGACGAAGACGATGAAATCTATTTCCGAAATGTTGTCGATGGCGGTTGGCCATCAGCAGGCCGGACGCCTGCAGGATGCCGAAGCGTTGTATCGCGAGATCCTGGCCCGCGATGACCGGCAGGCCGATGCCTGGCATCTGTTGGGAACGATCGCTCATCAGATCGGCGACTCCACGGTCGCTGTCGATTTGATGAGCCACGCCATCGAATTGGATCCGCGGAATGCGAACTTTCACTGCAATCTGGGGAATGCGCTGCTGGCCATGGGCCAGATCAAAGAGGCCGAACAGAGTTATCGGCGGGCTCTCGATCGCAAACGCGATTTCCCGCTGGCTCGGTTCAACTTGTCGACCTTGCTCGGGCAGACCGGGAGGATTGCCGAAGCGATCGCGGGATATGAACAGGCCATTGAACTCAAGTCGGATTTTGTCGAGGCGCATTATAATCTGGCCCTGATCTTTCAGAGGCAACGCCAGTGGGATGCGGCGAGTGCCGGGTATCAGCGAACGCTGCAGCATCGATCGAATCATGCGGAAGCCTGGAACAACCTCGGGCTCGTGTTGAAGGAGCTCGGGAACATTCCCGAGGCGATCGAATGCCATCGGCGGGCGATTCAATTTCGACCGGATTATGCGGAAGCTTCCAACAACCTGGGAGTCGCCTATCGCGAGCAGCGCGAAGTGAATCGAGCTCTGGAATGCTATACGCAAGCTCTCAAACTGAAGCCGGACTATGCGGCCGCGTTCAACAATCTCGGTAATCTGCTGCAAAGCATGGGGCGACCTTCCGATGCCGTGACGTGTCTCAAGCGAGCGATCGAATTGCAGCCCGGCTTTGCCGAAGCCTATACGAATCTCGGTGCTGCCCTGCAGGATCTGCGACGATGGAATGAGGCGGCCGATTCCTTGCGAGCGGCCTTGGACTTGAACCCCGACGATGCTGATGCACTGCAGTCGCTCGGGAATGTGGTTCGCGACGGTGGAGACACTGCCGAAGCGATTGCCTGCTATCGTCGTTCGCTGGAGTTGAACCCGGATTGCCTGTCCGCGCTGGGACAACTGATTCACCAACTGCAGCATCAATGTGCCTGGGACGAACTTCCTTCGTTGACCGACCGAGCGATTCTTGCCCTTGCGGGCCAATCGCAGCCAAGCACCGACAGTCCGCTGTCGCCCTTCGCATTCCTGACGATGCCAGTCGCGACATCGTCGCCGCAACAGCAGCAATGTGCCGCGCGCTGGGCTGCGTTTAGCACTCGGACGGCGGTCAAAGTCCCCCATCCGTGGTGGGAGCAAGCGACCCGCGAAGAGGTCCGCGATAAACGGATTCGCATCGGCTATCTGTCCGCTGACTTTCGAGCTCACCCGGTTGCCGAACTGATCGTCGAACTGTTTGAATCGCACGACCGGTCGCAGTTTGAAGTCACGGGCTACTCGTATGGTCCCGATGATGGCTCGTTGATTCGGCAACGAATTGCCAACGCGTTCGAACGGTTTGTCGACCTTCGCGAACTGCCGCTGGCCGATTCGATCCAGAAGATCGTCGACGACCGCATCGAGATCCTCGTCGACTTGACCGGATTCACCCAACACTCCAGGCCTGAAATCCTGGCGAGCTGCCCTGCCCCGATTCGGGTGAACTACCTGGGCTATCCCGGCACGATGGGAGCCGACTTCGTCGATTACATCATGGTCGATCACTTCGTCGTTCCGGCAGATTGTCAGCCATTCTACACCGAAAAACTGGTTCATCTGCCGGGGTGCTATCAAGTCAACGATACTCAACGAATCATTTCTTCTCAGGTTCCCACTCGAGCCGAAGTCGGTTTGCCCGATGATGCCTTTGTGTTCTGCAGCTTCAACAGCAACTAC
Source organism: uncultured Schlesneria sp. (assembly GCA_966211735.1). GTDB lineage: Bacteria > Planctomycetota > Planctomycetia > Planctomycetales > Planctomycetaceae > Schlesneria. The sequence continues at coordinate 60 of CBIHQO010000136.1, read as the reverse complement.
AAGATCACGCCTGACATCTTTGAAGTTTGGATGCGGTTGCTGCAGCAGGTTCCGAAGAGC
>CBIHQO010000135.1:0-10886 GCA_966211735.1 uncultured Schlesneria sp. | reverse complement strand
TAGTCGACAAGCTGAACGCCGAGCAACTGGCCGCGATCCTGGCCTATATGGAATCGTTGAAGAAATGAGAGGCGATGTCATCCGAAGGGCCACAAACGTGGCCCTCTGAGACAGAGGACTCGCTAGCGTTGTCGGTACCACTCGTTGACGACATCGTTCACCAGGGCGAAGGCTTCGCGTTCCTGGGGGCCGGCGGTTTTGTCGACGGGGCTGGCCAGCGCTTGGAGTTGGGCGCGGACTTCGAGTTCGGGGATCAAGTGGAGTCGTGTGGCGAGGATGGTGGCTTCCAGGACAGCGTGCTTGGCTCGATTGAAACCGAAGAAGTCTCGTCCGCGACCGGTGTGGATCACGGTTGCCTCGAGCCGGGTACGATCGGATGTGGTATCACTGTGGGTGATCTGGAATTCGTACCAGCGGCAACAGTCCTTGAGGACTCGGCCGTCGACTTGTGCTGCGGGAACCGTTTCAGGGATGGCTTCCAGGCGATGCAAAGCAGCCTTGGCGATCAGCAGCACATCGTCGACGACGTGGAAGACGCCACTCGGTCGTTGCAGCAGATTCTGGCAGGTGGTTGAGGTCTGAAACGGTCGCAGAATCAACGAGGTCATCAGTGGGTCGACGATGGGGCCCATGGGAGCGAGATTTACTTCGCCAAGGGAATTCAGACTAGTGACGAGACCTTCGAGAATCATGTTAGTGGCACGTCGCTTGGGTGCATTGCTGGTGTGGTGAGCACGGGCATCAAACCACAATCAGGCGGCTCTGGGAAGATACGAGGTGACTATGCGCCAGGAGGAGCAATTCCAATTTTGGGCGCCTTCCCGAATACGAAGATAACCTCCTCAGACCGCCCGTACCGCCCGAAAAGGCGGTAAGGCATTGTCGTGAATCATGAAGCCCCAACCTCTTGGCGAGATTGGCTACGCTGGGATCAGCTCTGGCGAGACGGTTAGCGGTTCACGCCGATGTAGAAGCTGAAGAGTTGCGTCTTGTCGTTGGGGTCCTTCATGACAGGGATGGCCCAGTCGAGAGCGATGGGGGTCGGGCCCATCATCGGGACGGTGACTCGCAAACCAGCACCGACTGACAGACGGAAATCGCTGAACGACGCCTTGTCGTTAACAGTACCGAAATCGCTGAACGTGACGACTTTGACCATTTCGTTCGCCAGAACCGGAATCTGGTATTCGACGCTACCCAGGGCCATGAAGTCACCCCCGACATACACGCCTTGCTGGTACGGGCTGACACCGCGGAAGTAGAAGCCGCGGAAGTTTTGGAAGCCCCCGGCAAAATACCGTTCGAAGATGGGCGTTTGAGCTCCGGTGTAACCGATTTCTCCGCGCAACGACAGGATGTGCTTGCAGCCACCGTCGGCTCGTTGATAGAGCGTGAAGTACTGGCGACCTTCCAGGTTGATACGAGGATAGTTGAACTCGCCGAACGCCTGTTCGTATGTCGCTTCCACATGGTGTCCCTGCGACGGTGCGAACGGTGAATCTCGGGTGTCATGCGACAGTGAGAAGAGCCCTGTGGACAGGAAGCTTTGGCCCAGGGCCTCCTTCAAAATCTCCGGTGGAAAGGCCACCGAAGGATTGAAGACGTCGACACTTTCCAGTCGCAACGACGCCGAACCGGAGATTTGCTGTGTAAATTGGCGACCGACTCGCAGTCGTCCGCCCATTCGTTGCTCGGTCCAGTTCAGGTAGTAACGATTGAAGTAGAACCCGCTGACACCCAGGCTGTTGTTGGTATCCATAAAGTAGGGGTTGGTCCAGTCGACCAGGTACCGGCTGAGCTGGGTACCAGGCATGGCTTCGATCCGGAACTTTTCGCCGTTACCGCGCCAGGCGGTTCCGTTCCAGATCTGGTCCCAACTGGTGGGCGGACGACGGATGTCGAAGTTCTGTTCGCTGAGGACGATATTTCCGACCAGACCGGAGTTACTGTTGACCCCGACCCCGAACATCAGTCGCCCGGTGCGAGCTTCGCTGAGGTAGGTGTCAACATCGATGAATTCCGGTGGCGGCATCCGTTCCCAATCGTAAGGGTCCGGATTTTGAATGGCTTTACCCCAAGGATCGCCTTGGGGACTGACGTCATAGATCGGATTTTCAGGCGGCTTTAATGGATCGCGACTTTGTCCGCGGAAGACCGGGGTCAAAGGAGCCAGTCGCGCGTTGTCGTCGGCGGGCTCCTTTACCTCGTTCAGCGATTCAGGAAACGGGACCAGGTACGGAATCTCTTCGGGGATTTCTTTTTTGTCGGCAGGTTTTGAAGCGGATTTGCTGCTGCGACGACCAGCCGGTGACGATCCGCCCGGTCCGCTTTCGGGACGGGAGACACTGTGTCCGACCGGCAGGCTTTGACCGCGAGCCACATTCATATCAGGGGCTTTCAGCCAATCGGTGTTCTTGACGATATTCGTCTCGATCCGCGGGCCGCCCCCTTCTGCTTCAAATAACCCCGATCCGCTCAATCGTTGCTTCAGTTGAGCCAGCTTTTTCGGGTCAGCCAGATCGCCGGGTTGAAGCGGCGAAATGTTGTTGATCAACTTGGTCTTCGAGTGTGGGTAGTCGCCAGCAATGTGGATGCCGATGTTGCGAACGCGGTAGACCTTGTCTTCGTTGACGCGATAGACCAGATCCAGCACGCCCGGTTCTTCGGACCACTTGCGAATGGGAGCAACCTGAGCGAACAGACGGCCCTGCGAGCCGTATTTCGCCATAATCGTTTCGACATCTTTGTTGATGTGCCGCTCGTTGTACTCGTCGCCCTGTTTGACCTTCATCATCGAGCGAATCTCACCCTCGGAGATGACTTCGTTCCCGAGCACGGCGATTTCGTTAATGCGGTAGCGCAGACCCTCTTCGATCTTGTAGTGCAGCTGAACCTTCGATTTGTCGTCGGAGAACTCTTGCTCGGGAGTGATCTGCACATCGAAATAACCGAGACTGTAATAGTAGTTGCGGATCCCTTCGATATCGTCGTTGATCGACGTGGGATCATATTTCCCACCGAAGAGCCACAGGATTTGCGTCTTGGTGCGAGTCTTCGTCTTCAGCAGTGGATCGTAAAATGTCTTGTTTCCCTCGAAGTCAACCTTGGTCACTTTGACCTTCGGCCCTTCGTCGATCAGGAACACGACTTCGCGATCTGGATCGTTCTGCACGTCACCGCGTTCCAGTTCGACGGTGGCGAACGGGAAACCCTTATCCTTGTACATCTCTTGAATGCGGCGGACGCACTCGCGGTTGACGCTGACATCATACGGTTGCCCCGGCTTCAACTGGGTCATCTTGTTGAAGGCTTCGGTCTTCAGCTTGACGTTACCCTTGTACTCGACCTTGCGGACGATCGGACGTTCGGTGACCTTGAAGATCAGCACGTTTCCTTCGTCGGTGCGGCTGATAATCGGTTCGACGTGAGCGAACCAGCGAGTCCGGATGAGCGCGTCGACATCGTCTTTGATCTGTTTGGCAGTGACGACGCGCCCCGGCCGGGTTTTAATGTGCTTCCCGATGTCGGCATCGGGAATCGTGGTGTTTCCCTTGATCTTGACGGCGACCATCGGCTCTTCGAGCGTAAACGGGGTCTCGGTCTTGTCGAGTTGATCAGGGTTCAGACCGGCCTGTCTGGCGCGGGAACCCTGTGGCAAGCTCAGTCCGCGGCCGGCACTGGGAACGTCCATGCCGCCGGGGCCGTAAACTTCTTTTCCAGGCTGCCCCCAGGCAGTCGCACCGCCCAATAGCAGTCCGCAGCCCAGCACGAGTGCGTGCGGCAGCGACCAGAGTCGGATCGCTCTGTCGCAGGTTGCGTGCTGCATGGGTCAGGGTTCCTCGTCCCGAACTCAGGCAAAATCACCTGGTTCGGCGCGATTTGTCGGGTCTGGAGACGTGAATTCGAGTGGCCGGACGCCTTACCAAAAGGGTTTGCCGCCGGTCACAATCTTGGCGCGGAGGACTGATAGTTGATTCTGAAATTCCCGACAAGACGAATTGTCAACGCGGAATGTGGCGCGATTGTCGCTCAATTCAGAGGCCGCAACACTTGCAAGACAGGCGCGGCAGCCAAAGAATAGCAGTCCCGCCGAGCAAATTGGTCGGTTCCCCCACCTTAATCTCCTGAAATCGACACGAGGATTCCCTGATGAGTCGTAGCAAAGTTGTTCTGTCGGCCGCCGTTTTTGGCGTGGCTGCCATGGTGAGTGCGGCGGGAGTTGCCGCTGAGCCGAAAGGGTTGCCCACCGTTCTGCATCCGGAAAACAACAAGCCGACGCCGGAGAAGATCGCTCTGGGCAAGCAGTTATTTTTTGACGGTCGGCTGTCGGCGGACAACAAAGTCTCCTGCGCTACCTGCCATGATCCCGAGAAGGGCTTCAGCAATGGTGAACAATTTGCCACAGGCGTCGAAGGAAAGAAGGGGGGACGGAACTCACCGACGGTGATCAACTCGGCATACCATACCTTCCAGTTCTGGGACGGACGGGCGAAGACACTCGAAGAGCAGGCTCTCGGACCGATTGGCAATCCGATCGAAATGAACATGAAACTGGAGGACGTGGTCAGCAAGCTCAATAAGATTGAGGGCTACAGGAAGGAATTCCAGCAGGTCTTCGGGACCGATGTCACCGCGGAAGGTATGGCCAAAGCGATTGCCGCCTACGAGCGAACGATTCTGTCGGGCGACGCCCCGTATGACCGATTCAAGGCAGGCGACAAGACGGCCCTGTCTGAAGCGGCTCAGCGCGGGATGAAATTGTTCTTCGGCAAGGCCAATTGCAGCGCCTGCCATGCCGGTCCCAATTTCACCGACAACGCCTTTCACAACATCGGGGTTGCTGGCAACGATGACGGGCGCCAGGTGATCAGTAAGACACTGGGTGACAAGGGATCGTTCAAGACCCCTACGCTGCGAGAGATCGCTCGAACTGGTCCTTACATGCATGACGGCAGCATGAAGACGCTGGAAGAGGTTGTTGAGCACTACAACAAGGGCGGTAACGCTCACGAGCAGCTTGACGAAGAGATTCATCCGCTGAAGCTGACGAAAGAACAGGTTGCTGACCTGGTGACATTCATGAAGGAGGGACTGGCCTGTGACAGCTATCCTGATCACAAGGCCCCGGAACTGCCAAAATAGTGGGCGGCAGATCGCAATGGATTTGTCGACGCGATGATCGCGGCGGTGGACCGCCGCGAGGAGATTTCAGATCGTGGAGTTGGTCGAGGAAGCAGGTATGCGGCCGGTACTGGTCGTTGAAGAAGCTGCTGCTGATATCGCCGACATGTCCTTGCATGTTCGGCGAACTGGCTATCAGTCCCTGTCAGCAGCGCCTGCTGCGCTGGATCTGGATGTACCCGCGTGCTCGCTGATTCTGATCGGCGCGGTCGGCACCGATGTCTCGGTGGAACGGCTGCGAGCGTGGCGGCAGCGTTATCAGAACGTTCCTTGCGTCGTACTGACGGGCGAGTCGCCATGGGTCTCCGGTGAAAGTGCGCTGCGAGCTGATGCCAGCGGGATGCTCCCTTGGACCGATGTCGAATCAGATCTGATCCCAACGCTGCACGCAATTCTCGGCGCGCCGGCGGCAGCTTCATCCGACGCGGCGGTTAGCCATCGCGAAGTCCTCTCGTACACGATCGAAAACAATCCCGAGTTGCTGCCGCTGATCGTTTCTGCCGTACGCCAGCGGATCGTGAGCTGGCCATTTCAAGATTCGATCGAACTGGAACGTGTAACGGTGGCTCTGAGCGAAGCGCTGGACAACGCTCTCTATCATGGCAATTTGGACCTTTGTTCCGATCTGCGTCAGGGGAGCGGTCAAACGTGGCGAGACGAAAGCCGTGCTCGCCGAACGGCGTTGCCTTATCGAGATCGTCGGATTCGCTTTCAGGCCAACTTCGATAACCAGGGAGCGGAATTCATCATCCGCGATGAAGGAATCGGCTTCGACCCAGCCGTGCTCAGTGATTGCACGCAACTACAGAACCTGGAACGCTGCAGTGGTCGCGGTCTGTTCCTGATGAAGATGTACATGGACGAGATGCGTTTCAACGCGACGGGAAACGAGATCACGCTTCAAAAACTTCGGCCGGTCGAACTATCGACTGCTCGCTAGAGTTCTGTCTTAACGTTGGTCTTAGTCCCGGTAGGGACGGCCGACAATAACCCACCACTTCCAGTGGTGGGCTATTATCTTTCGTCCCTTTCGGGACTAAAAAGACGCGGCTGCCGTGAGCTGGATCAAGGACATGACACGGAATTCTGCGATCTCGACTTCCGTTTCGTCCGCAGGCATGTTGAACTAATCATGCGGCAACCTTTCGGGTGCCTGGCGAACCGCGAGTGTCTGAACTCGTGGAGGTGATTTCGTGTCACCTCAGTTTTCAACAGCAATTCTGCAGCGTTCGGTAAAGTACAGTCATGAACGACGGTGGCAATAACCATTTGAATACGCAGCTCTTTGCGGCGGTCTTCTGTCCAAGTTGCAAATTTGCTTTTCAATCGGCACCCGACCAGGTCGTCTGCCCCGGATGCGGGCATTCCCTGGATGGGACTCTGGAAACGAAGCTGGCTCAGAAAAGATCCGACAATCAGCAAACCAAAGTCGTCCCTCGGGCCTCGAGTGCCTCCAGCGTCGATGCACTGATCGGGCAGCGAATCGATCGTTATCACTGTAACGCGCTGTTGGGAGCAGGCGCGATGGGCCGAGTCTATCTGGCTCGCCATCTCGATCTGCACCGGAATTGTGCCCTGAAGATTCTGCCGCCGGAACTGGTGGAGAGTGACGCCGCCTACACCGAGCGATTCGCCGACGAGGGTCGAGCGGCGGCGGCACTGAATCATCCCAATATCGTCACGGTCCACGCGATTGGTCAGGACCGTGGCTATCACTTTCTGGAGATGGAATTTGTCGCGGGGCAATCACTGCGCAAATTGGTTGAAGACGAAGGTCCCCAAGATCCGCTGCGAGCGACTTCGTTGATTCTGCGCGTGGCGGAAGGACTGGCGGCCGCGCATCTGGCAGGAATCCTGCACCGCGATCTGAAGCCCGACAACGTGATGCTGACTCACCTGGGCGTCCCCAAGATCACCGACTTTGGACTGGCCAAGCGAGTCGTGCTGGACCAGTCACCCGAGGCCGCCGGGGAGATCGTTGGGACGCCCCCCTTCATGGCACCAGAGTTGTTCCAGCAGCAGCAGGCCACCACCGCCAGCGATGTCTATGCCTTGGGGGTCTGTTATTTCTATCTCCTGACGGGGCGACTCCCTTTTGCGTCGCCGGTGCTGTCTGAACTGATCCAGCAGATCAGTCACGATCCGCTGCCAAGCTTGCGGCGGCAGGTCCCGCCGATCCCGCTGGAAATGTCCGAGTGCCTGCAGAGCATGCTGGAGAAAGTGCCCGGGAATCGGCCTCAATCCGGCATCGATGCGGCGCAATTGCTGTCGGCAGTATTGGGCGAAGTGGAAGATCTGGACCAATTGATGCAATCGGCATTTGCGCATCAACCGGGCGTGAAGTGGACGCGGCAGGGTGATCGGTACCGCGTCGATCTGGTCTTCAGCGACGGGCGTCGGCAACTGGTGCTGGTCGAACCGAGCCATCACGCGGCGGCGGATCGCACTTTGCGGATCTCCAGCGTGTGCTGTCCCGCACTGTCGGTTTATTTTGAACCGGCCTTGAGGCTGAACTCCGATATGCGGCACGGAGCGTTGGCGATCGCCGAAATTGATGGTGAGGCGAAGTTCCTGATGGTCGACAATTATCCCAGGTCGACTGTCGATCCCGAGGAAATTCGCCGCAGCGTGCTCGAAGTGGCCCATCGTGCCGATGCGATCGAGAAGTTGTTGACAGGCCTGGACTTGAATTGACGAAGATGACTGCCCGCAAGTTCGGCAGTTCCTTCGGCCATTTCATGTCCGCGAACAATCCCGCAGTTGACCGCGCTAGGTTTCCAGCGCTATCGTTAAACTTTTCGTATTGCATCAAGAGTTCCGGCGAACGTTTCAGGACATACGCATCATGGTCAGGCTTATCGCTCGCTTGTTTCCAGCATTGCTGGCCGTGGGAACCCTTGCCGCTTTCGTGCCAGCCACGGCGATGGCGCAGGCACCAAAACGCAACGAAATCCGGATCCCGGCACTGGTGACCGGCGAAGAGATGACCGCTCAGCACAATATCTGGGCGCTCGAAGTCTACATGAAGCCGATGCGGTTGATTGCCGTCGACCTGACCGATCCGAAGACCGGTGAAAAGAAGCTGGAATATGTTTGGTACATCACCTACCGCGCCGTTCATCGCACAGCACTCGATCGGACCGAGCCGAACACTCCTGAAAACCAATTCGATGCACCGGTCAGCCCGCCGCTGTTCATCCCCGAATTCACGATGCTCCTGACCGACAACGACCGCACCGAAGTCCTGCCTGATCAAGTCATTCCCGAAGCACTGGTCGCCATCAATAAGCGTGAGAAGACCAACTACAAGAGTTCCGTCGCCGTCGTCGGCCCCCTGCCCGAAGCAACCGCCCCTGGCTCCGGCACTGAGACCGCGCTGATGGGAGTCGCCATGTGGCGAGCAGTCGATCCCGACGCCGATCGCTACACCGTTTACATGACCGGCTTCTCGAACGGCATCCGCAAAGTAAACGGCCCGGACGGCGAGCCGATCATTCAGACCAAGACAATCAAAACCAAATACATCCGCCGCGGCGATCGCTTCGAACAAAACGAAGGCGAAATCCAACTCGATGGCGAGCCAGAGTGGATCTATCGCTAGAGCGCAGCCGCTTCTCGTAACCGTTTCTTCGTGGGTTATGCCTCAGCATAACTCTCCGGCTGAAGGTCAAAGCCGGCCACAGTTCACTCCCGAACGCGCCTCAGCCTTCGCAATTTCTCGGCGATTAACGTTGCTCAACGTTCAGGAATTGCATTAAAGTGAGCGGATGGACACCGTTATTCGCAATGTTGATGAGATCGATGCCCATGACCGGCAGTCGCTGGAACATGTGCTTGGTTTGTTGCTGCGCGAAAACGAGCAACTCGTGATCAATATCGTCGATCGTGAGATTTCCGTCGAAACCGACTCTGCACCGACCAGCAGTTCGCCAAGCGGCCAGCCGACTTTGCCCTCATGGTGCAATGTCTACGAGGGTCTCTCGGATGATGACATTGCTGCGGTCGAGCAGACGATTCTCCAACGCGCCGACTTGAGCTGACGCGATACCTAGACTTTCGTCAAATCGCGCCTCCTCACTCACGCTTGAGCGTGATTGCTCGAAAAGCGATCCGCGAATTGGCTCATTAGGTGGCCCCAGCCCTTTTCGTGGCCTCGCCCTTGCTCATCGTCGGGCAGGTTCTCGTGGCGAAGAGTCATCAGTGTGTCTTCACCTTGCTTTTGGAAGGTCACGGTGACGAGCGATTCGAGGCCTCGCGTGTGGAGTGACATCCAGGTGTATTGGATCTTGGTCGGCGGATCGATGATGGTGAAGCGGCCATAGTGAGGCTTGTGCTCGCCCGCCTCGTTGATGAATAACCAGTAGTACAGGCCGTCGACCTTGGGTTCGAGGACCAGCTTCTCGGCCATGATCCAGGGAGTCCCCGGGCATTGAGGATCGAGCCACCCCTGGAATGTTTCCAGGGGAGAGGCAGGAATCGTGCGTGTCAGTTCCACGTCAATCGTCTTGATCTCGGGTCTCATCGTTTCGTTTCCTTAGCCTTTTTTTACGGAAGTGCTCTTCGAATTGATCCAGGCGTTCAGTCCAGAACTGTTCGTACTCATGCACCCAGCCCGAAACCAGCCGCAGCGGTTCAGGATGGAGTGAAATGAACACTTCGCGGCCCCGCTTTTCTCGCGAAATCAACCCAGCTCGTTCCAGTAGCTTCAGGTGTTTCGTAATCGCGTTAAGCGACAATTCAAACGGCTTGGCGATATCAGTAAATCGCGCCGGCCCTGCGGTAAGTCGCCCGATGATCGCCCGCCGGGAAGGATGAGAGATCGCCGTCAGGACATCCGATAGCTGGTCTGTACTCAATGGCACACCTCATCTGGTCACGCCGGGATAGTAGCCGGTTTTGAACGTACTCAACGGCACATCGGGAATTGGCGCATCGAGGAAGGTGGCCATGGTCGGCAACAATTTCTCGGGCTGGGAGAACAGCACGAAATGGCTGGCATCTGGGATCACCGCCAGTTGAGCATTCGGTATGAGACGCGACAGTTCCACGCAGCGTTCGACCGGGATCAGGTCGTGATCACCACAGGCGATCAGGAGAGGGACTTTGATCGCTTTCAACTCGTCGGCCGAGAATCCTTTCCATTCAATGCCACACTTCAGTGCTTTCGAAAAGAGAGTCGACCATTGCTTGGGATCAGGTGCGACCTTTTGATATTCCTCTCGCTCCCACTTGATCAGATCAGAATCCGCAGTGAAGGCCGTGACCAGCTCTTTGGGAAGCGGAACCAGCGGACTGCCGTAAATGATCACTCGGCGAACGACCTTCGGATGTCGGACCGCCATCGTCACCGCGATGGTGCCGCCAAAGCTGTCGCCGAAGAAATCGGCCTCCTCCATGTTCAGGTGCTTCAACAGAGCAGCGATGTCGTCGGCGTGCTGTTCGCACGTCATCGGACGATCAATGTCAGCCGTGCGACCGTGCCCCTGCAAGTCCATGGCAATCCACTGCCGATTCGCCGGAAGTCCCGGAACCAGCCCGCAGTGACTAACGATGGGGTGAATATAAACCGCCGGCCTCCCTTCGCCGGTGATCTCGTAATACATCCTCAGGCCATTCACGGGTGCATAGCCGGTCTTCTTGGTCGCCGACGTTTTCGGCTGTCCAGTTGACTCGGCGTCTGCTCGTCCGACCGCGAACGCCGAGAC
>CBIHQO010000134.1:0-10959 GCA_966211735.1 uncultured Schlesneria sp. | reverse complement strand
CTCCAGTGACTGCGTTCGCCACGATCATTGGCCCCTACCACAACAGACGTGCCACTGGATTGTCCGCTTCGGACAACCCAGTGACGATGCTATTTGAGCATGACAGTCACGTCTTCGGTCCGTCTTCTTGCGAACGCAACCAAGCCTCGACCGCCTCACCGACCGTCGAGAAGACCCCCAGAAACCGCGCCGGCGTCGTCTCACCGCTCAACGTGACAGACGCCCCATAACCAGTCCGCACCAACGCCGATACGCACCCCGCCGCCGCACCCGCTTCAATGTCGCCCAGCCGATCGCCGATCATCAACGATCGCGTCAGGTCGATCTTCAATTCCGTCGCCGCACTGGTCAGCATCCCCGGTTTCGGCTTCCGGCAATCGCAATCGATCTTATAACTACCGATCCCCTCCACCGGATGATGGGGGCAGTATTCATAACGGTCGATCCCCGCTCCATGTTCGGACAGCAGCTCATCCAGCCGAGCATGCACTTCAGGAATGCGGCTCTCGGGAAAATAACCACGAGCGATCCCCGCCTGATTCGTCACAATGGCGACCGGGATCCCCAGCTGATTTAGCCGAGCGATCGTTATGCCCGCAGTCGGCAGCAGTTCCACATCGCCCGGCTGGCACAGGTAGTGCTTTTCCTCAATGACCGTTCCGTCCCGATCGAGGAACACGCCGGGACGCAGAGCTACCATGACTTGCTTCGACAAAGTTTTTCCGCCTCCGTGTTCGAGATTGGGAGGGCGAGGCTCCTGCCGAGCCGCGCCTGTCGATGGACTCACATTGACACGCGCGGCTCGGCGGGAGCTTCGCCGCCTCGCCCTCCCAGAGAGCAGAATCGCGCATGGATCTTTAGTGCCCCGCAATCACATCCGACAAATCACCTCGCGCATCAAATACCATCGCTTCTGGCTCCGAAAGCTGTTCCAGATCGGATCGTTCGGCGAACTGTGGCAAGTACGCTTCGCTGACCAGCACCTCTGCCAGATGCAGCGTGTTCGGAATCTGGATCACTTTGGAGTTCGGTGGCTCGACCAGTCCGCAGGTATGCAACGCGTTGGTCACCACTTCGCGATCGGTGTCGAACGCGATCGGAATCATCGCCGCTGTCGGGTGTAGACCGGTGATGCAGTTGATCGCCGTAATCTTCCGATCGATGGCGTCCGCCGTTCGTTGATTGATGAACTCGGCAATCCCGATCCCGGTGGCGTTTCCATGCGTTTCGTGAGTCAACCCGCGAACGAAGATCCGCTTGCAGCGGACCGTATCGCGATCAGTCGCGGCATGATCGTTGTACTTGCGGCCGATCACGTTGGTGTCCATCCCCGTCCCGCTGATGTTCTTGCCCATCTTGTCGATGATCAGCAGGTCGCAGTACGGGAACGGCAAGCGAGGCAGCCATTGAATCGCCAGCTTCAGCAGTTGCGTTTCGCGTTCCAGAAACTTCTCAGGAGGAACCGCTTCGATCAATGCCGTTTCATCATACGCGTTCTCGACGATGCCGATACCGCCGACCACGCGGCACTTCTGGATCACCGATTCGCCGACCGCTGTGATGATCTCCATGAAGCTGTAATCGGCGATCGCGCGATGATAGATCTTCGCTCCTTCATGCTTGCCCAGGCCGATCAGCATCATCTTGTGCAGACCCGATTCCACATCGCCGACGAAGCCGGTATGAGGCTTAATCCGCCCGACGATCAGCACGTGGTCGGCCTGCGAGGCATGCTTATCAAAGTGGACCGGGATCCCCTGCGCGGTCCGATCAACAATGATCGTCTCCATCGACGCTCGCAGTTCGCACCCCATCTTTTCGGGAGTGATCCCGTAATGCTCCAGGATCTGCAGCTGTCCTGCGGCCGTTCCGCCCCCATGGCTCCCCATCGCGGGTACGATGAAGGGAACTCCACCCAGACTCTTCACATGATCGACCGCCGTGCGAATGATCTGGCCGATATGTGCGATCCCGCGGCTTCCCGCCGTAATCGCGACCGTCTGCCCCGGTTTGACTTTATTGCCCAGCTTCAGCGTCGCCAGTTGAGCAGCGACTTCGGCGGGAACATCGGCGATGCGACGAGCATCAAACTTCTGGCGAACACGGATCATGCGCGGAAACGACATGGCGGGCCTGCGATTCAAGGAGCGATTCGAGCCAGTACGCCGATTTTGTCCGGCGGACCGATCAGTTGGTCGCACCGTTCGCAAGATCTGCATACGATAAGACTAAAGTCTATGAGTTTCCGGGAATCCAATCTACTGCGCGAACCTGTCGGGCCAGCGCGTGTCGAAGGATGTTCCTGCGTCGCAGCCGAATTTGCCTGGATATAGGTCCCATCAGTCGTATAAGTCCCATTTCGACGGGACAAATAGGACCTAGGGGACTTATGCCAAGCCAGGCCCATTACCCAGTGAACTAATCATGTTTCCCGCCGATACCGAAATCCTCGACGTCACCCCGCGAATTCGCATCGCCTGTAGCGAATTCGACTGGGGTGTCGCGCGCAGTTCGGGGCCCGGTGGTCAAAATGTGAACAAGGTCAATTCGAAGGTGATGCTGCGCTGGCCATTGCTGACATCCGCCGGGCTTCCCAGCGACGTCCGTGACCGGTTTGTGGCCGCGTACAAGCGACGAATGACCAACGAAGGCGATCTGGTTCTCAGCAGCGAACGCTTTCGCGATCAACCGAAGAACGTGACAGACTGTCTGGAAAAGCTACGGGCCTTGCTGCTGACGGTTGCCGTCGCCCCCAAGCCGCGCCGAGTGTCCAAGCCGACCAAGGCCTCCAAACGACGGCGAGTTGAAGCGAAAAAGCAGCGCACCGAAGTCAAACAGCGCCGCCAGCCGCCGTCGTTCGACGATCGCTAACTGATCGATTCTTCGTGGGATGGGTTTCCAACGTTTCCAACCCGTCACTCTTCTCCGCGTGGACGAGCCACGAAGGCAAAAACCGAGACGAAGGCGACGGGCTGGAAGCCCATCCTACGAAGAACGGCAGATTCTGCCGTTCTCCGCACGGGCGACACCGATTCGCCCCAATCGGTACGTTCGCTGCTCAATTCCATGATCCAACGCTATACTCCGCCGTTCTCACTTAGTCCGCCGCATGTTGCGCGCGGCATTTGGTTTTGGTGGAAGGAATTCGCATGGTCTGGGCAGTGTTCGTACTGCTGGTGCTGGTCATCCTCGCTTTCGATCTGGGCATCCTCAGCCGGGAATCGAAAGCGTTAACCGCTCGACAAGCGCTCATCCGTACTGGTGCGTACTTCGTCCTGGCGTTGATGTTTACGGTCTTCGTCTACTTCGCCTACGAAAACAAATGGTTCGGACTCGGCGTCTACGACGAGGTGAAAGTCGAAGCGGGGCATGGGCCGAAAATGACCGCGCTCCCCGCCAACGGATTGGAAGCCGCCGCCCAATTCTTCATGGGCTACATTCTTGAGCAATCGCTCAGCATCGACAACATCTTCGTCATCGCCCTGATTCTGGCTTACTTCCAAGTCCCCGCGGCGTTCCAACATCGCGTCCTCTTGTGGGGGATCCTGGGCGCGCTCGTCATGCGCGGCGTGATGATCTACCTCGGCATTGAACTGATCCACCGCTTTGCGTTCACGATGTACATCTTCGGAGCCCTGCTGCTGTTCACGGCCTTCAAGATGTTGTTCGCCGGTGAAGGCGAAGTCGATTTCGAGAAGAACCGCATGATTCGCCTGACGCGGCGGATCTTCAATCTGCATCCCAGCTTCGTCCAGGATCACTTCTTCACGCGTGTCGATGGCAAGCTGGCAATGACCCCGATGTTCCTGGCACTCGTAATTGTCGAAACGACCGATCTGGTCTTCGCGATCGACTCCATCCCGGCCGTGATTGGACTGACGCAGGATCCGTTCCTGGTCTTCACCTCCAACGTCTTCGCGATCCTGGGCTTACGCAGCTTGTACTTCGCACTGGCCGATCTGCTGGGACGATTCCACTATCTGAAATACTCGCTGGTCGCCATCCTGGCCTTCGTCGGCATCAAGATGCTGGTCCACGACTTCCTGCCCCACGAACAAACCAGCCTGATCACGCTCGTCTCGCTCGCCTTCATCGCCGTCGCCCTGGGAGTCGGCATCGGGGCATCTTTGATGCTGCCAGAAAAGCATGAACCAACTCCCGCGGACGAAGGCCAGCCAAGCTGAGTCGATCGTCATAAGTGATCTGAAATCTCAAATCTCAGATTTGAAATCTCTTCCTCTCCTCTCGCGCCTACCCGCGTCGTGTCGGTTCCGCTGGCGATTCCGCCGGTAACCGAAATCGATCCGTCCGGTCAATCTGCATCACGCGCCCATCCTGAACAATCACCGTTACCTGCCCGAAGCGCAACCCCTTCAGGGCCTGCAAAATCGCCTGTACGGTCGCTTCGGGGACTCCGGGCTGAGCCAAGTCGGCCTGCAGTATCGTATCGAGACTCATCGGGACGCTCACAAAAAATCTCAGCAGAACGTGCAGCACAGCAGGTCGTCAGGACCACGATCACAGCGATCAAATCACATAGTCGTCCGGCAGAAAGACTCGCAGTCGCTTCGGGGTCGCAAACACCTGGTCGCCCGGCCGCAACGCCAATTCTTGATAGCGACCCGGTGACAGATCCACGTTGATCGCCGCTCCGAACGCATCAGACACCAGCCGCACGCGAGTCACTGGGCCGGCCGGATTCACATGCACGACTCGCACGGACAAGCTCGTCTCCAGTTGCGGAGTCCGATCGAGTTCCACTTCATGCGGCCGAACGTAAGCCGTGGCATCGCGAGAAACCGCGTGCTGATACTCGGGATATTCCATCGCGAAGCCAGGCAGATGCATCTGTCCCGCTTCCAACCGACCGTGAAACACATTGACGTGACCCAGAAAGTCCATCACGAACGGCGTGGCCGGGTGATCGAAGACATCCTGCGGAGTTCCCTCCTGTTCGATATACCCCTGCTTCATCACCACGACTCGGTCGGCCACTTCAAACGCTTCTTCCTGATCGTGCGTCACGAAGACGGTCGTCACGTGCATCTCTTCGTGCAGGTTTCGCAGCCACGTTCGCAACTCTTGGCGCACCTTGGCATCCAATGCCCCGAACGGTTCGTCGAGTAACAATAAGCGCGGCTTGACCGCCAACGCGCGCGCCAGGGCGACTCGTTGTCGCTGACCGCCGGAGAGCTCAGACGGATAGCGATTGCCCAGTCCTTCCAGCCGCACCAGATGCAGCAGTTCGTTCACGCGTGGACGCACTTCGGCATCCTTCAAATGACGCACCCGCATCCCGAACGCGATGTTCTCGAACACCGACATATGCTTGAATAGCGCGTAATGCTGAAACACGAACCCGACTTCGCGATCACGAGCCGACAGTTGCGAGACATCTTCATCCTGCACCTTGATGTGACCCGCGTCCGCCTGCTCCAACCCCGCGATGATTCGCAGCAGTGTCGTCTTGCCCGAGCCCGAAGGCCCCAGCAGCGCCAGCAGCGATCCCGAAGGAACTTCCAGGCTCACGTCCTTCAGTGCCGTGAAGTCGCCGAACTGCTTGGTGATATTGCAGATACTGATGCTCATGGCATTCTCTTTCGAGCAATTGATTTGCAGACTATTCCACGGGGTCCGCCGCCATCTGGCGAGCGATGTATTGTTCCAGCAGGTACTTGCCGAACAGCGTAGCCAGGGCCATCAGCGTCAGCACGGACGCCACCGCGAACGAACCCGGGTTGTTGTATTCCTGAAACAGCTTTTCGACTCGCAGCGGCATCGTGTCCGTTTCACCGGCAATATGACCCGACACCACATACACCGCTCCAAACTCGCCGATCGCCCGGGCGTGACATTGAATCATGCCGTAGACCAGACCCCATTTGATGTTCGGCAATGTGATCCGCCAGAACAGTTGCCACGGATTGGCCCCCAGGCTGACGGCCGCAATTTCCTCTTCACTTCCCAACGATTCCATCAGCGGAATCAGTTCGCGAGCGACAAAGGGCAGCGTCACGAACACCGTCGCCAGTAGCAATCCCGGCCACGCGAAGATCACCTTGATCCCCCACTCACGCAAGGTCGGACCAAGAAACCCCTGCATCCCGAACAATAGCACCAGCATCAACCCGACGACCACCGGCGAAATCGCAAACGGCACGTCCAGCAACGTCACCAGCAACGTTCGCCCCGGAAACTTGAACTTGGTAATCGTCCAGGCCGCCGCCAAGCCGAAGATCGTATTCAGCACCACCGTCAGTGGAGCCAGCGTCATCGTCAACCACATCGAATGCAGCGTGTCGGGGTCTTCCCACAGGTTCTTGACCAGCCCCTCCCAACCTTCCGCCAGGGCCTGCCAGAAGACATAGCCCATCGGGATCAGGATCAACAGGCCAATGATCAGATAAACCGCCGTGATCAGCAGGATCCGCAGCCACAGCGGTTCATCAGCAACATACCGGCCTGCCGTCTTCTTGGTTCGTAGTACACTAGGGTGCATAACGACGGCTCCTTCGTTCCAGCCAGTTCACCAGGGCCAGCGACAACAGCGACATCGCCATCAGCACCACGGCGATCGCGGTTGCTTCGGCATAAGCGAACTGTTCCAGTCGAGCCACAATCAGCACCGGTGCAATCTCGGTCTTGAACGGCATGTTGCCCGAGATAAAGATCACCGAACCGTATTCACCCAGACCACGAGCGAACGACAGCGCGAAGCCGGTCATCAAGCTCGGCTGCAACGCAGGCAGCAGGACTCGCCACATCGTCTGCCAGCGATTGGCCCCCAGCATCGCTGCCGCTTCTTCCGTGTCCCCTTCCAGGCTTTCCAGCACCGGTTGGACTGTGCGAACCACGAACGGCAGGCCGACGAAGACCAGGACGATGATGATCCCCAGTTGCGAATAAGCCCCTTTGATTCCCAGCGGAACCAGCACCTGTCCGTACCAGCCTTTATCAACGAGCAAGCTCGAAAAGACCAACCCCGCCACCGCGGTCGGCAAAGCGAATGGCAGGTCAATCAGCGAATCCAGGAACCGGCGGCCCCAGAATTCATAGCGAACCAGCACCCAGGCCAGCAGCAGACCGATCGCGACGTTGATCACCGCCGCGACCAGTGACGCGCCAAAGCTCAGCAGGTAGGTCGCGCGGGCTCGCTCCGTCCACACCGCAGCGATGAACTGCGATGGCGTCAGAGTCGCCACTTTGAACAAGCACGCCACCAGCGGCAAGATCAACAACAATGTCAGGATCGTGACCGTATATCCCAGGCCCACATGAAAGCCGGGAAGGACACGATGAGACTTCGAAAACCACATGAAGTGCCTCCCGTCGACGGGTCAGCGGAGTGTGAATCGTTGGGTTCAGGCTTCGGGCACACGACCAGCATGCACCCGCCAGCTGAGTGTTCGATTGTTACTTCGACTGATAGATCGAATCGAACAATGCCCCTTCGGCGAAGAACTTCGCTTGAGCGTCATCCCAGCCCTTGGCAATCTCGGTGATCGCAAACAGCTTCAATTCGGGAAAACGATCACGGTGGCTGGCCAGCAGTTCCGCGTTAAACGGTCGATAGTAGTGCTTCGCAATGATCTCCTGGCCAGCCGGTGTGTAGAGATAATTGAGATAGGCCTCGGCTACTTCGCGAGTCTTCTTACGATCGACATTGGCATCGACAATCGCCACGTGCGGTTCGGCCAGGATGCTTAGCGAGGGATAGAGGATTTCGAGTTCACCCTTGGCTTCCGCCACTTCCAGGTGAGCTTCATTCTCCCAGGTCAGATGCACATCGCCCTGCCCCTTCTGAGCGAACGTCGTCGTCGCCCCTCGAGCTCCCGCTTCCAGCGTGGGGGCTCGTTTGTAAAGTTCAGTCACAAACGCTTTGGCTTGCTCTTCGGTTCCACCATTCAGGACGACACTGCCCCACGCCGCCAGGAAGGCCAGCTTGCCGTTGCCCGAAGTCTTGGGGTTCGGCGTGATGATCTCCACATCCGGCTTGGTCAGGTCCGCCCATTCCTTGACCTTCTTCGGATTCCCTTTGCGGACGACGAAGACGATCGTCGACGTGTAGGGCAGGCTGCGATTTGGGAACTTCTCCTCCCAGCCCTCCTTGATCAGCTCCTTCTTGCGGAGTTGATCCGTATCACTCCAGAGAGCCAGCGAAACAACGTCGGCTTCCAGCCCGTCGACGACGGCTCGAGCCTGGCTGCCCGATCCGCCATGCGACTGCTTGATCTTCACCGTGTTGCCAGATTCCTTCTGGTACTGAGCGGCAAAGGCTCCGTTGAATTCCTTCCACAACTCTCGAGTCGGGTCGTACGACACGTTCAGCAGTTCGAATGTCTGCCCCCCCTTGGCAGGCGTCCCATCCGCCTGCACGGCAGGCTTGGAGTTGCAACCAACCAGAGCGGTGATTGCGATCAGCAACGCGGCATGAACAGGTTTCATTATCACTTCCAATGAATTAGATGCGACTGAGTCAGTGCTATATTTTGATCGAAGTTATGCAAGTTACTATTTCAAAAGGCTTTGTGGCCAAAAATCGCCACTCAATCGGGGTCTTTTCCGACCCGCGGATTGAATTATCGGCTCAATGGAACCCAGACGCCAGTAAATTCTCACTAAGTTAGTCAGCATTTTATTTGGGCAACGATTCGCTGTCAACCGAACTTCCTGTCGACACACATGACGCGCCGCCATCCAATGAAAAGGAGGCCAGATTAACGTGAGATGTGCCACTGGTTGGCCGCTTCGGACAACCAGTGCGATTGCGGGACACTAATTGATGAAGAAGACCTGCTGCCAGATCTGATGACGACTGGTGTCCCGCTTTGCATCGAGATAGATCCAGCGTCCAGTCGCGAGACAATCGCCCAGCTTCTTTTGGAACGACCCTGCGTGGCTCTGCGGGATATTCCTGAATCGAGGTCAACGACGCAGAGACAACCGTGGCACGGGCTGTTGCCCGACCGATCACCTCGGTCATTTGCCAAACGACAAGGCGATTGCCTTCGTTGCCGATCTCTGCATGAGATTGCGGATCACTGTATCAAACTGCTTTCACTCCTGAGCCAGCTCCGCATGGTCTACTAATTCGATTTCACTCTCTTCCCGTTTCAGTTCGGCTTTGCGTTGAGCAATGCTGGATTGCCCGACGGCATGACCAACACAAGCACCACCCCACGCAACGAGCGGTATTCCATAGATCGGGATGGACGTAAAGAGCGTCGCAATCGTGTGACCACCACCGGCAGCATGGATCCCCATCTGTGGATAGACGACGCGATACGTCTCACGTTCCAGTTCCCAGTCTCTTGTCTCACGGGCGTAACCCAGCAAGTCATTAACGGCGTGAACATGTCGCCACAGCGCGAGCACGGGGAACTCGTTGATTGTTGCGTACGTGCCCGGCAATTTGCGGTGCCGGACATCCTTCGCATAAGCCGCCTCTCCGAGCACGACAGCCGAAACATCCGAATTGATGTACAGGCTGTTGGTGAAGGGATTGTAGAGATCTCCACCGAAAACTCGACCCGGCAGGATCGTATAGCCGACTAGACCAAGCATCCCCACCGAATAGCGCCATGGGGCCGCCACCCGATCGTTATCGCGCAACCGATGCCATTCTCCGACAGGATCGTATTGATTGACCCGAACGTACACATCTTCCAGTCTGTTGTCTTGAAGATAACTCTCGAGTTTGTCCGCCGTTTCCTGAGACAGACTGTGGTTGTTGATGCCCCCGTGCAGTGGCAAAATCCGCGACGGTAATCCAACGACCCAGGCCAGTTTATCCAGCGGCGCGTTCGGTTTGCCGTACGCAAATGACACCGACAAAGGTCCATCCTTAGCTGCCTGAGGCACCTTCCCAAACTGGTACGGAACCGTCGCGCACCCGGCCCCGGTCAGGCAACTGAGTAGTACCACAAACCGCAGCAGATGGAATTCGGCCATGTGCAAACTCGGATTGAGAATCACTGGAGACGGGGCTCGCTGACGATGTGCTGCGACGGTCTGACGTCACAGGAATCAAAGTCAAGATTGAAGGCATGATGAATAGATGAGAGGGCACGGCGCGAATGCGTCGCGCCGGATCCTATTCCAGATCCATGGCAAGAAAATAGCCCATTACGTCTGTTTCTGTCGGCAACGTCAGGTCTTGGCGAGGAGGCGAGATCCGTACGATCCGGCAACCGGCAGTCATTGACAGTTGAGGAACCCGAAGACTGTCTCAACTCGCGCCCATTGACTAAGTTCCCGCCGAAACTTGAAGAGATTGCTTATCATCCGCTCATGACCCAAAGCTTGGTCATCGAGTGACATACAATTTCAGCCAAAACGTAATCTTCGACGAATTCGGCTACATTAGCACCGGATGGCGAATCAGACGGAAACAAATCACTTGGTACGACCGCACCTGTGGAGGAGTTGATGTTGAACCTGCAACGGCTATGTGTGTTCTGCGGTTCCAGTGCCGGGTTCGATCCGATCCACGCCCAGATGGCTGGCAACATGGGGGCCTCCATGGCTCGCGAAGGGATCGAACTCGTGTACGGCGGCGGCAGCGTCGGACTGATGGGAGCCATCGCGGATGCCGTCCTGCAGTCGGACGGGCACGTGATCGGAGTCATTCCGCGCTTCCTGGCCACTCGTGAACTGTTGCATCAGGGTGTGTCGGACATGCGAATCACCGAGACCATGCACGAACGCAAGGCGCTGATGTCGGAACTGTCCGACGCCTTCATCGCCCTCCCCGGCGGCCTGGGAACGTACGAGGAACTGTTCGAGGTGCTGACCTGGGCGCAGTTGGGGCTGCATCGCAAACCGACCGGACTGCTGAACATTGCCGGTTTTTTCGATCCGCTGCTCGCACTGATCGACCGAGCGATCACGGACGGTTTCTGTCGTGATGAACATCGTCAATTGTTTGTCGTCGACGATCAGCCCGAAAGCCTGCTGCAG
>CBIHQO010000133.1:0-11043 GCA_966211735.1 uncultured Schlesneria sp. | reverse complement strand
CAGTCGATCCCGTGAATAAAACCAAGCAGCTCGCGGTGATTCAACAACAACGCCGCTCGAACATCCACCGGGTCTTCGCGAAGACGCTCCAGACCCGGCCACCCTGCCGGATTCTCGTGTGTGTCATCGATCATGTGCAGTAGCGTTTTTCCCTTGATGACATTGCGGTCGTCGAGAGGTCTTCCTGACGTGCTTTCAAGACCAAGATGAGGTACCACAGAGCCATGTACCGCATCAGCAGTTTCTGGATCGGCTTCGGCTTGAGGACGACCTTTTCAGCCCTCTTTGTCTGGATCTTGTAGAGGTGGGTCAGCCGCCACCGCCAGTTGCCGATGCGATTTGCGTCCTCGGATTGCATGATTCGATTATAGGGGAATCCTCGATGAGGAGTTTACGATGACTGTTGAACTGGACTACTGCAACAAAGATGTCGCCCAGAAGGTGGCGTATGAATTCCATATGTTCACTTTTCTTGGCGATACAATCGAGCAATTGTGTTACGCCAAAGGGATATTACCCGGCAGACCGATGCTTGCGGGAACAGGCAATTCCGCAGGCGATGACGAACATGCCTGGGCTTGCCTTGAAGCGTTCTTGGTCCATACACGCACGCTTTACGAATTCTTCACCGCCACGAAACGTGACAGCGACAATGTTCTTCCAAAAGATTTCGTGAGCTGGAGTCCTGTGAATAGGGATTCACTCGCCTACATGAACAGGGAACGGTACAAGCGACTCCATAAAGCGATGGCACATATTGCTCAAGAGCGAGTGGTTTACGAAGAGGACAAGCTTTGGGACGTCATGCAGATCAGGCAGGAGATTGGAGAGTTGATTGCCTCATTCAGAAAGCTATTGGCGACAGACCGGCAAGAATGGTTTGACTGGACGACTCACAGTGAGCTGTAACGAGGATTTTCTCAATACTAATGATCTCCGGCAATAGTACTTCATTTACCCCGAGTCAAATGGAGTGGGTCAGGTCAGTTATAGTAATCGCGGCATGCGCTGCAATAACACATGCGACCATGTTCGACAGGCATATCACATGGCCTTTTCTTGCAACTGGGCACACACTTGACACATTTGTTTCCTTCGCGGTTTGTGTCGTTTTAGCTGAATCCTTCTTTGCCATCGTTGGTCCTCCGCATCACTCTGTAAGGAACTCGATCGGGATCTTCATTCTATTGAGAATCCCATCGTTAAGAACTATCAGCGCGTCAGTTGGTACCAACATGTCGGTTTCACCACTCAGCAGATGAAGGACAATTCCAATTTCTACATCGTAGCGTGGCTGCCCGTTTCGCGTGATCGTAATAACTTTGCATCGAGGGATCACAGCCTTTTCAATATCCTCCGACCGTTCCTGGATGTCTCGTAACAGGGCCTCGCTACTGCCAAAATGCTTAAGACGGTCATCATCATTTGCCATTCTTGTTCACCTTCTGCCATCTTCCTTCAATGAGATCGCTTTTCAGATATCCTCGGGCCACGGCGTGTCTACGGCTGTGAACCCTGCACGATCGAAGTATCCCGAGTATTCTGAACTACGCGTCGACAAGGACTCGATCAGTTGCACGAAAGAATTGTATGCGACAGGAACAGTAAGGGTATCAACACCATCGGGCATTGGAAGATAAGCACGAGCCCCATCGACTGAAACGAGGTACTCGCGGAATACCAAAGCATTGTTATAGAAAACATCGACAAGAAAGCTCCTCGCCTTTTCATCTGAGAACTTTTTCGTCCATTCTGCCACGTAGTCGTCGTTCGCCTCGAATCCCCATGCCATCGTGATCGAAACATCCGGTTTGTATACGGCAACTTCCGAATGTGAAGGAGTCTCGAGGTTCCAATGGTCACCTGGCCCGGTGCTGAATTCAATTCGATCCTTGAATGATGGACCACTTCCTGCTCCCCAGCATCCAATCTTGTGCCAATGGCTAGGATCTGAATCAACAATTATCTTCATCAAGTCGCGTAGTTTCATAGCTGTTGGCTTTGAGAGAGTTTTCTGTCAGACACGTTCCTCGTCCGAACTATATCTTGTTCGGATGCCACAATTCGATTTTGATGTTCATACGGTTAAGAATGCCGTCGTTCAGGAGCAATTCGGCATCAGAAGGGACGATGACGAAGCGGTTATTGATCATATGGATAATCATTCCAATTTTGTCAGTCTCGGCGACTGGAAGTCCACTTCTTGTGATCGCGAGATTTGCCATCTGAGGGATGACAACTTTTTCAATGTCATCTGACCTTTCCTTGATAAACGCAAGCAATTGCTCACTCCCTCCGAAATCCTGGAAACGCGGTCCATCTTCATTCATTTTGTTTCTCCGCAGTCTTTCTCGTGTCCTCAAGCGACATTGCTTTCGGAGCGGTCTGATTCTCGAACGATCTAGATACTGCAGTTCGCTCTTCGTCTGTCATTTCCGCTAATTCTTTAATTTGGTTCAAGAGTATTGGTCCGAACACGTTCAACGGACATCCGAAAACGTAGTGGTTGTCGAGACAATGGCTCTGTACTGCGATCACCCAATATCGGGTGTCTCCATCCTCGTCGTAGAATCCGACGATCGGACCACCACTAACGCCGCCAAGGCTTTTCAAATCGGGTCTATTCATCAAATCGCCGATGAACCGCTCGTATTCTGTAACTTCGGAGCCTTCAGGAAGTGTTTCCAATCGTTTTAGAGAGAGCATGACTGAACCGATAACTATCCCTGGCTTCGCTCGGTCCTCTTGCTTGACCAACTCGGCCGGGATACCTAGTAGCACAAATCCTTTGCACCGGCTGATGTCCTGTCTGATCCAGTTTTCTACGCCGACCGGCTCGACGCCATTTGCTTGTAATAGACGACGATGGTTGGGACCGAGGCAAATGAGGGCGAAATCGAGTCCGTCGTGATATTCGTAGTAGCGAGCGCTGTCCTCATAGTCGAATGGAATATTGTTGTCGTACGCCGCCTGCAATCCGAGAGAGTCGACAAGAAAAGTGTCGACAACCTTCACGAATGGATGTGCGATTAGCTTGTTGAGATCTTCCACGACATGGCCTGCGGTTACCAGAAACCACATGTCGCCGAACGCCATGATGAAGCAGGAATTTGCGTTCACACGTGGCTCGCCAGTTGAATTACCGTCCTTGTCTAAGTGCCAATAGATTAACACCAAGCTTACAAGGTGCCGGTTCATCCAACGCTGGAATGTCGGGACATCAGCATCCATACCCCTTGCTCCACATCAGTGTTCTAATCCTGCCTTTTGACGTGCATCTTCAGGCGAAACGGCCTTCACAGGCTCTGATTCCAAATCAATATATGTCACGCTGCTGTTCTGCTCGACATGCTGAACGTCTCCCTAACCTAGGACATTCTTCGCAAAGAAGATAGCAAATGTCTTGTCAAAGTTCCCTCGCCGGGTGCCACTGGCCGCGGCTTTGAGTTCCCAGAGTCTTATCGGTGTGGCGAAGAGTTTCGACCGTCAGCGAATACTCGTGGTTACAAAGGTTCATCCCCTTTTTACATCACCTGCCGCGATGCGAAAGCTCTCGCGGCCCGAGCTACAAATCCTCACCATGACTTAGTGACCCTGTAAGAGAAGAACTCGCGAATTGATCTGAATCGAGGCGAATTCGATCTGTCACAAAACACGCACTTTTTTGAGGAAAACAGCCAAAAACAGGCCCGTTTTGTCCCCCAATGTCAAAAACTGTCCTGGGGTGTCAAATTTTGTCAGTGACTGTTGGCTTCGCAGGCGAGCACCCTCCGCGTGTGAGCAGACATTTCGCGGAAAATCGCAAAATATCCAAAACACCGTCTAGCTCGACTCACGCAAGATATGGCATAACGAACATCGAGTAGGTACCGAAAATCAGTGGACCGTAACCAACGGCCACACGTGTCGACCGCCCAAATCGGGGTCAACAGGTGTGGCCGTTTTTCGTAGGAGGCAGATCGATGTGTCAGTGTCACACTGTCAATTCTCAAAATCTCGCTAGACATCTCGCTGACAAAATCGGTACCCCCCCAAAACACTGCCATGGACTGACAAATTCTGCCAT
The DNA here is from genome assembly GCA_966211735.1 of uncultured Schlesneria sp. GTDB lineage: Bacteria > Planctomycetota > Planctomycetia > Planctomycetales > Planctomycetaceae > Schlesneria. Next base: position 6,977 of record CBIHQO010000133.1, on the reverse strand, counting down.
TTCGTAATGTTCGAGGGGACGAGTTCTCCCTCCGTGACTCAGTGCCCCCGTGAGAGACCTTCAAATGTGCCGCCCTCATCACGCCCCAGCGTCCCGAAACGCGCCCTATCCAGTCGCTTGGCCCTCAGTCCTCGCCCCTCAGCCCTACGCCCACAGCCGCCCCCGCGACTCGCTTGCGAATCCGCCCTGGAATGCCTAATTTCCATCGCACATCGATCTCATTGCGCCTGTCGTTCACTTGAAAGGACTCCCATATGGCCAAGGCAAAACCGGCCAAGGCAGTACACCACGCCAAATCCGATTCCGATGACGAAAAGATGCTCGAGAATGCGCTCGGCCAGATCGAGAAGGCATTTGGTCGCGGCTCGATTATGAAGTTGTCCGAAGCGGGCAACATGACGGTTTCGGGGATTTCGACGGGTGCCTATTCTATCGATCTCGCCTTAGGCGGGATGGGATTTCCTCGCGGCCGTATCATTGAATGCTTTGGACCGGAATCCAGCGGTAAGACGACGTTGGCTCTGCACGTCGTCGCCAGCGCCCAGCGCGAAGGCGGGATCGCCGCGTTTATCGATGCCGAACATGCCCTCGATCCCTTGTGGGCCAAGCGCCTGGGCGTGAACCTCGAAGACCTGCTCGTCAGCCAGCCTTCGTCGGGCGAAGAGGCGCTGCAGATCGCGGAAATGCTGATCAAGTCGAACGCGGTCGACGTGATCGTGGTCGACTCGGTCGCAGCCCTCGTTCCTCAAGCGGAACTCAATGGCGAAATCGGCGATTCGCACGTCGGATTGCAGGCTCGCATGATGAGTCAGGCGATGCGAAAGCTGACCGGAGCGATTTCCAAGTCCAAGACCTGCGTGATCTTCATCAACCAGATTCGTGAGAAGATCGGGGTCATGTTCGGCAGCCCGGAAACAACACCCGGCGGTCGCGCACTGAAGTTCTACAGTTCATGCCGCGTCGATGTTCGCCGCATCAGCCAGTTGAAAGAGGGCGACAACATCATTGGGATGCGGATGAAAATCAAGATCGTCAAGAACAAGGTCGCTCCCCCCTTCCGACAGACCGAAGTCGACTTGCTGTGAAGTCGAGGGATCAGCCTGGAAGGCGATATCATCGACTTGGCCCTGGTCTACAATATTATCACTCGTAGCGGGACGTGGATGAGCTACGGTGATTTGAAATTGGGTCAGGGGCGTGACAAAGCCCGTGCCTACATGGAAGAGCATCCCGAAGTCGTGGCAGAACTTCGTGAAAAGATCCAGGCTGCCTACGTGGCCAGCGGTCAGATCATGCCGAAGATGAGCGATTGATAGACGGCCACGTTGAAATCGCGAGGTTTCGATGACGCAGGGTGTCGGAAAACCGATGACGCAACGACTGCCAGGACGCATCGTCTGGACAGTCGTTGCCTTCGGTTCTCTCGCCGCGGTGGGCCTCAGCCACTGGTTGAATCACATTCCGCCAGACGACTCGGAACGAACCGACTTCATCACCCGCTACAAAGGGGGCTCACTGGTGATCGCCGGCGGCGGCACCTTGCCGCCGGAAATTCGCCACCGCTTCCTGGACTTGGCGGGAGGTGCCGACCAAGCCCGGCTGGTCGTGATACCTGCATTCGATGCCACCGACGCACAGCAAGACGGGTTCCGTGATTTCTGGCGAAGTTCAGGTGTGCCGTCCGTGCAGATCCTGCATACCACCTCGCGAGATCAAGCGAATCAAACGTCGTTCTGTCGTCCGCTTGATCAAGCATCGGCCGTCTGGCTAAGCGGCGGCATGCAGTCTTGGCTTTCACAGACGTACGCTGGCACGTTAGTCGAAGAAAAGTTACGAGCCGTCATTGATCGCGGCGGCGTGATCGGCGGCAGCTCCGCCGGCGCGGCAGCGATGACGAAAGTGATGATCCAGCAAGGCCACGAAGAAGCGGTCGAGGGGACTGGATTCGATCTGCTGCAGGACGCGGTCATTGACCAGCATTTCCTCCGCCGCAGCCGCGTCAACCGGCTGCTCGGATTAATGGAGTCTCACCCTGATCTGACCGCGTTCGGCATCGACGAGGGAACAGCGCTGGTCGTCCAGGTTCCCAGAGGTCGACTCGGCGTGATCGGTGCCTCCTACGTCCTTGCTTATGTCCCCAAAGCAAACTCCGGCGACTCGCGATTCGAAATCTTAAAGCACGGCGACCAGATCGATCTGGCGGGACTCAAGAGTGGCGTTCGTGTCAGTTCGCCAGTCGATATCAACAACCTCATCAGCGACTAAATGGTTTTGCTGAGGGAAACCGTCGAGATCAGAAACGCTACGGGTGTAACTTCAGTAGTTCGCGCGCCTCGTCTGCTTCCGGAGAATGTGGAAAGCGACGAATCAGACCTTTCAGGATTCCCACGGCCTCGCGTTTGGACGAACCCGTGCCGATGTCGAATTTCTTCTTCGCGGTTGCTAGCAGTCGTTCAGTAACGGTTAGGGACTTAGCCAGCGCCGGTGCTTGTTCTTCTTCGGAACCATCAATGAGGAGGGTATCGACTTCGAAAAACTGCTTTTCGCTCACGGCACCGGAAAAGCTGCGCACGCTTTCAGGAGTTTTGACTTCGACTGTGAAGGGAATGACACGGGGAGTCGTAGCGTTGTTTGATCTCAGGTGGAATCCATGAACCAGGATCAGGTAGGTTCCCGCCGGCGGGGTCTTGGTGTTCCAGCGAATATGCTCGATCGGATCTTCCACGTAGGCGGGTTTCCAATTCTGATCCACGTCCAGGAAACCGGTTTCCGGTTTACCCTTGTCGGTGTAATTGATGGAGCGTCGAGTTCTTTCCGAGGGCGATCGAAACTGAACGTGCAAATCGAGATCGCTGGGGCCATCCCAGAATAGTGCGATTTCATAGTCGCCGCGTCGAGCAGCGGGCTGTCTTTTGAGGCGTTCCATTGCTGTGGGGGAAAACCTGGCGAAGGGGTCCGTGGAACCGGTGGTCTCCGCAGTCGCCGACACACGCTGTTGTCGTCTTTCAACGTTGGTCGCTTCCGGCAGAAGTAGGCTGTCCAATGGTTCATCCGGTAGCAGGTTGCCCTCGGCGGCGACTTGGGCGTCTCCTTCGATTGCTGCCGGAATTGGGGCGGGTATTTCAATCGAAATCTCACCCGCTTCAATCTCGGTCCCTTCCGAGTCGATAAACATGGTGGCAATCAGGGATCGGCCGAGCTCGTGTGATTCGAAAACGATGACGCCCAGGGCGGAGAGTAGAACCAGATGTAAAGCCAGTGAGACGGCGACGCCTTGCAAGAGCCCATTCAGTTTGGGCCGGCGAAGTCCGGTATCGACGATTTCCAGTGGAAACGGGGACATCGTCTCCGATGTCGCGGGGGCATGGACGACCTTCTGGCAAGAAGGACATCGTCCCGCGCGGCCTTCGGATGTCGCCGCAGCCTTGATCACATGCTGGCAGAATCGGCAAACGAACGTGATGCTCGGATTGACGTTGGTCATCGTCATGCCCTTCCACGAGTTCGATGTTGTCGCCGAAGGGGAATTCTGCCCGATTGCAGAGTTGGAATTCAAGAGGGACTTGGTCTATTCGCAATCTGACGTGATGCCCCGGACGCTGAACGCTCTACGATCCGGGGTTCACTTCTGACACTCACTCAATTGGACTGTGTCAATTGGATCGACTTCGCGCTGCTGCTCGAGCTGGACTTCGACTTCGATTTACTGCTGATTTCGGTCGCTTTTTGTGCCGCAATCCGCTTCCTGTTCGCGCTGGCCTGACGCATGGCGTCCCTCTGCCGATTCTGATGTTGGTGGATCTGTTGCATCATCATGTTATGCGATGCCTGCATGTTGTTCAGGTATTGGGCCGTCTCCATCTGAGCTGCGATCATCGATGACTGCGAGTTGAAGTTGTTGTTCCCCATCCCACCCATCCCAGTGCCGCCCAGTCCCATACCGCCCACCGAACGACCGGACATTTGTCCACTACCTCCACCCTGCCCGCCACCGGAACATTGAGCCTGAGCGGACATCGTCAAACCCAAAACCGCCACTGCCGCCAATAGTCCGGTCTTCAGCGACCACATATCGGCAACGCCCTGCATTCCTCTTGCGATCATCGGAATCTCCCTTTGTGCTAATCGCTCTTCGACATCGACTTCGCGGGATCCGCACGGAGTGGCGTCAAAAGCCTGTTGGTTAGGCGACATGCTTAACCTTGCCATCAGAGAGAAACGTATTCCCAACACAGTGTTCAACAGCACCCAAACTGAATCCTCTTCGATTCAGCCGGTGCCAACGCAAAACGCCCTCGGCCGAGGTGACCAAGGGCGTTTTTGGTGATCGTGATGACTGACGGGTCATTGCGTCAATCGGTTTTCATATCCAGGCTTTTGACCAGGAACGCCATTTGATCTGCCGCTTCTTCGATCACCTTGGCTGTGGGCTTCCCCGCACCGTGACCGGCTCGCGTTTCGATGCGAATCAAGACAGGTGCCGACCCTGTCTGGCATTCCTGCAATCGTGCGGCGAACTTGAAGCTATGACCGGGAACAACGCGATCGTCCGTGTCCGCTGTCGTGATCAGCGTGGCCGGATACTTCGTATCGGGCTTCAGCGCGTGATATGGCGAATAGCCCAACAATGCTTTGAATTCTTCGGCATGATCGGCACTTCCATAATCATCGACCCAGAACCGGCCAGCCGTGAACTTGTGGAATCGCAGCATGTCCATCACGCCGACTGCGGGCAGGCAGGCTCCAAACAGATCTGGTCGCTGAGTCATACAGGCCCCCACGAGCAGACCGCCGTTTGATCCTCCTTGAATCGCTAGTTTCTCGGACTTCGTGTAACCGTTCTTGATGAGCCATTCGCCGGCCGAAATGAAGTCGTCGAACACATTCTGCTTCTTCAGTTTGGTTCCGGCTTTGTGCCATTCCTCGCCGTATTCGCCGCCACCTCGCAGGTTGGCGACGGCGTAGACGCCTCCCATTTCCATCCACGCGACCCGGGAGACCGAAAACGCAGGCGTCAGCGGGATCGAGAATCCGCCGTAGCCATAGAGCAGCGTTGGATTCGATCCATCCAGTTTCAGTCCCTTCTTATGAGCAATGAACATCGGAACTTTCGTTCCGTCTTTGCTCGAATAGAAGACCTGTTTGACTTCATAGTCGTCCGATGTGAACTTGACCGCAGCACGACGCAGCAGCTTGCTCTCGCCCGTCAGCAGGTCGTAACGAAACACGGAAGGTGGCGTCGCAAAGCTGGAGAACGAGTAGAACGTCTCGGTCTCTGTTCGCTTCCCACCAAAACCCGATGCCGTCCCGATCCCTGGAAACTGCACTTCGCGAATGAACTTGCCATCCAGTTCATGCATCTTGACCTGAGTCCGGGCGTCTTTCAGGTACGTCAACACGAACTGATTTGCAACGATGTCGGCACCGACCAACGTCTCCGTGGTCTGTGCGACGACCTCACGAATCTCTGTCGGCTTGCGAGTATCGATCGCAATGATCCGCTTGCGCGGTGCATCCAGATCGGTGACGAAGTAGAACACGGGGCCGTCGTTTCCGATGAACGAGTAGTCATCGTTGAAGTGCTCAATGAGGTCGATCGGCATCCCATAAGGTTCGGTAAGATCCTTGTAGAGGACGCGGAACTTTTCGTTCGTCCCCTTCCAGATGTTGATCACCAGGTAATGCCCATCTTCGCTGACACGCAATCCAAATCCCCATGTCGGTTCATCGGGTCGCTTGTAGACGAGCGTGTCCTGGGACTGAGGTGTTCCAATTCGGTGATAGAATACCTTTTGATTCAAGTTGGTCCGTTGGAACGCGGCTTCCTTCGGTGGCTCGTCGTAACGGCTGTAAAAGAAGCCTTTATTGTCGGTTGTCCAGGCCGCACCGCTGAACTTGACCCAGCGCAGTTCGTCTTCGAGTATGCGCCCGGTCTCGACTTCCAGGATTCGCCAGACGTTCCAGTCCGAGCCAGCCTCGGCCACGCTGTAGGCGACATAACGGCCATCATCGCTAAACGAAGTCGCTCCCAAGGCGACGGTGCCGTCCTTGGACCATTTGTTGGGATCGATCAGAACGCTGGGCTCGGCGTCGAGCGTGTCCTGCTTGTACATGACCGACTGATTCTGCAGGCCATCATTCTTCAGAAAGAAGTATCGCCCTCCCGCTTTTGAGGGAGCCGAGAACTTCTCATAATTCCAGAGCTCAGTCAGTCGCTTCTGAATTGTCTTTCGCTGTGGAATCGATTCCAGGTACGCAAACGTCACCTTGTTTTCGGCTTCCACCCAGGCCGCGACATCTTTCGATTCACGAACATCATCTTCGAGCCAGCGGTACGGATCAGGCACCTTCACGCCATGCAGTTCGTCCACGTGATCGATTTTCTTCGAACTCGGATACGTCATCTTCTCCCCTGCTCCAGCCGAACATGTCGCCGACGCCAAAATCAAGCACCAGATCATTCTCCTCATCAGAGATTTTCCTTGAGTTGTTGTTCGTTGATTGCAGCGGATTCGCGATCGCGAATCTCCTTTACTGTTCCGAGACGTTTTGCGGACGCTAGGGTCAAACACAAATAAGTGAGTTCGCTGACATCGCGCAGCCGCTGATCGATGGCCTCCGGCGACATGTCTACGCTGCGGGGGCGAAGCTTAGGAAGTGGTGTCATCTGGCCAAAGCCCCACTCAAATGGATCAGGAGGCTGACGCGTCGATCAGCGGCGAATTACAGGATAGATCGAAGCCACCGGTTACTCAATTCGATATCGTCGACCGATCTCGCCGGTCAGCGCGGTATTGCATCGCGATATTCGAGATCCCGGCCGCGTCTTTGCCTGTTCGTCCGATCCTGCGCGGACTTCACGGCTTGCGCAGGCAAGATTCTGGCTTGGCCATTTTTTCGCCGCGTCGTCGACTCGGCAGATTCAATGTCATCGGCCGCATTGCCCTAGGCTTGAAGTTCGGGCTATCGATCGCTAC
>CBIHQO010000132.1:0-11083 GCA_966211735.1 uncultured Schlesneria sp. | reverse complement strand
TCGACCTTCGATGTAGTAGTCGTCACACTCGATCACGTCCGCTGCGATCAAAGATTTCTTGAGCGGAGCGATGATCCGGTCTGGGATCACTTCCCGCAGATAGTCAAATTTCAATGCGACGTAATTGTTGATAGTCCGCCTCTTCATAACCTGGCCCCAAATAATTCTGTGCAACATGTAGCGGGCCGAATCGGCGTATGGCTTCAGATCGGCGGGTAGCGCTTCTGGGTCAAAGCTTTCTGGGACGTAAATCCAGCATGGCGTTTTGTGACGTTTCGGAGTTTTGGGGGCGTCCATTTGTTATCGCATTCGAGACGGTTGAATCGCATTGGTTTCAAATACACCTGAGTCCGACCAGCCAATGTCAGCTCGTCATGCGCATATCCTGCGCTATGGTGTCTGGGACTGGATTTCTCAGGGTGCTCGTTGTTCCAGTTGCTACGTTGCAATTTGGAAGCGAGGAGGCAGAAGTCGCTTCAGAACGTGCCCACTCGTGTCAACGAGTGGGCACGTTGAAGATCAGTCGTAAGTCAAATGATTGACGACGGCTCTGCTTGGATCACTCACGCATGTTGCGGGCTTGGCAGTTCGTCAAGCAGCAAGTCATCGTCTCCTTCAAGCTCACAGGACTGACACAGTTCATCGTTCATGTGAGTTTCGCCGCATTGCACGCATCTCATAGCGAAGGGAAGGTCCTGTGCTGCGGCAAGGTCCTGATACAGTGCGAAGGCGTTCTCATCGTCAAGTTGGATCTCGTTGCCTAAACCATCTTGAAGACGAAGATTCGTGCCCTTGTCTCGAAGCAGTTTCACTTGACGACAACGAAGTTGAGCGCCAATCGAGGACATGATGACCGTCAAGTAGTCTTGTTCGTCACGGACAAGTCCTCGCTCGATGCTCCACTCTTTGCACCACTTTTCCGGGTCGTCGGCCTTGATGACGATTGGGACTCGAAGTGACGATAATTCCGACAAGAGAGCCACGACGAGATGATACGGGTAATTCTCAAACACAACTTGTGTTACAGCCCCGCCGTGACACCTGTCACCAGGATACGGAACCCACTTGCGCCCTTCGGCCAAAAGTGTTGATACAACTTCGTCGTTAACTTGATTCATAATCTGAACCTTTCTCGAAAACGTGCCCCTATTGGGCGATCCCCAAAACCTTTCGGAGCAGCGACATGCTTGCTCCCCAAAAGGCATTGGGCGAATTCGGAATTCGTCGGACGAATTCCGAGATTTTTCCAATCAACGCTCAGGGGCAAGTCGTTGCCCTAAATGGTTGGGCTATCAACCTGCATGGCGATTCGGATTGACGTCATCAACTCGCCTGCCGCAATGTCCATCGTCGAGTGCAATCATTCTTCCATCGGTGAACTCAACATGGTGTCAATTACGATGAGGACACCTCGTCGGTATTGGCCAATGCGCACGACTGGATCGTTGTATTCTCCATCACGCATCACGAAGTCATTGTGATCCTGGAGATCATTCATTTCTGTCAGCAGGTCAGCCGCTGTGTAACTCTGGCGCTGCGGATACCTCTCGTCATCTGAAATCCATATCGCACACTTCTTGGCAGGTTTGCGAAGATGTTCGACAATCTTGGTGATCAGGGCTTTACAGGTTTCAACCCTCATTTCCTTCCGTACTTCCTCGGTCCCACAAGACTGACATGGCTTATCTGCCATAACGGTCCCGCACCCTCTTCACTCACCACTTCGAGTGGAGCGACGTTCGGCGTGGCGTTGTCTACAAACAGTTTGTTTCCGGTAACAATTTTTGGTGTTTTCATGTTTCGATCCTTTCTTGAGTAGATGTTTGAAGATGGGGTTCACCAACGTCCGCCGACTTCTCAGTCTCGCTGAGCACCTCAAACCGATATCGAGTGTGTGGATTCTTGCCAGGGGTCCAGCGACGGAAGCCTCCCTCAAGTCTGAGGCGAAAGACCTTGTTGTCCGTCTGGGCTTCAAACATGACCTGAATGTGTCGTTTCATGATCACCCCGATGTTCCGTTCACGGCCCTTCGGCGTGTCTCGTTCATTCGGTGAGAACAGGGTCTTCGACAGTCCCTGAGTGACGGCCAGTTTTGCCCAGGCGTCGGGCCGAAGGGCCTTGCCCGGCTGAGCAGCCCCTAGGATCGCTAAAGCTTCTCGCACTGGATCATCGGCGGACTTGCGAGAGCCGTAGTTGGCCAGAAAGTCCGTGAAGCCATTCACCTTCAAGATGCCACCAATGGTTTTCGCCCAATTCGACATCGGGTGTCGAACGGAATTGTCCAGTGGTGAACCCGCAGCCTTCCACTTTTCGATCATTCCCCTGAACTCAGCTTCGATCTGTTGCCCAAACCTTGGCAGGAACTCCAGTTTGGGATTACCGATGGCAGTCTGCTTCTCATGAACATCGCTGGTTGGAGCGAGGTGGATGGGCAACGACCGATTCATCAGGTCGATGCTCAGGGTGCCTTCATTGGAGTTCAATGTGATGACGAAGCGGTTGGACAATCTAAGCGGCTCACCAGCAGTCGGCGAGGCGAGTGTCACTTCAGCATTCGTTAGAAAGCTCTCCAGGAATGCCGAGCGGATACACCTGGCTCGTCCCCCCGAGCTGTCGAGCCTTACATTGTCGAAAACGACGACCCCGATATCAGATTCCGATTGCAGTTGCCTCTGAAACTGGCTTTGCATCGGCCAGTCCAGCGATTCGTACAGGATGTCGGCCTTGGGAATGCTGCCTCGCAGACATTCCGTCAGAGTCCCTTTACCCGAGTGGCTTCGAGTTGAAGTGATGAGGATCAATGGTTTCTCGCCGGGCCAATGTCGTCGCAGTGGAACTGTCACGCCCGCTGCCACGAAATTGGTACGATCCGCATTTGTGGCAAATGGCATGACACTGAGAAATCGCTCAAGTGTCGCCAGCGTGGGTGCAGATGGTTGGGCAGCACCAACGAAGATGACTCGATTTCCAGAACCGCCATCGTTGAATCCAGGTTTCACAAGGGAGAACTCTTCGAGGAAGAACGGCGTCTTCGTCACCTCATCCACGGGAATGAATTGCCCAAGAAACTCTTCCGAGAACAACATGGCGGTGAGATGGGCAGAGGTCGGAAGCTCGCTGACAATTTTGCCTTCCTTCTCGACTCGCATACGCACTCGATCAACGATCACTGGGGCAAGTTGAGCGCCTTTGGTGATCAGCCGAGCCTTTCCACCCGGAAGCACTTGAACAAGGCCATACCCGTCCTCCTTGTTGCGATAGAGATCATTGCTCTCTGCCAGCCGTTGACCGAGCAGCCGATAGTTTCGTGCGGCACCTTTCTCGATTCTCCAGATCAAGCTGCCAGATGTTGGAGCGTCCTGTTTCTCCTCTTCGACCACGCTGACAATTCCAAGGGGAAGGGTATGGCTGTTCAGTCGATTGAAGTCCCGCTTCACTTCAGCATGATTCGAGTCGGAGATGCCCCCCGACACTGGGTCGGATGGTTCAGCATCCGGGAATGAAATAAGCTGATCGAACATGATGACTCCATGAGGAGGCCGCAAAATCTTTCGGAGCAGCAACGTGCTTGCTCCTCAAAAGACATTGGGCGAATTGGGAATTCGCTCGACGAATCGGGAATTGTTTTCTGAGAAGCCGTGGCCAGAGCAGAGAGCGACGGTCAAAGCTCCTCCCAAGGCCCTTGGCTCTTTGGGAGGAGTGGCATACACCCCTAACAACCCCTAACGGTCGTCAGACGAGTTCCGGTTCGGGAGATGAAGGCCAAGCCTGGCGAATCTCCCCATCGAGAAGCCCGTCATGGACGATCCTGCCAGCCTCATACCGCTGTTTGAAGAAGTGGGCGACCCCAGCGTCACGGCATTGCTGGTTAATGTCTCGCAGCCAGCGGATGTTCATTTCCCGACGCTTTCCCACGCCTGCTTGCTCGCACCCGGTGATGATCCACTGGAAGCTGCCGTCCAAATAGGGGCGGAAATCAATCGGCCCAAGAAGCGGCTCTGCCGAGACCCATCGGAGGGCGGCAGGAATAAACTTCAAGGTGTCCAACCGGTGAAGTGATGAGGCGATCCCACAGGTGACGCCCAACCAGACGTTGGAATAGCCATCGCCCCAGTCGGCAGGCAGCCGATTAACGATCAACTCCGGTCGCTTCGTCAGCACAAGCCAATCAAGGTTGGGGCACTGCCGGATGACCTCCCACGCCTCTGGACGCCACGCATCCGCTCCAGGATGGAAGAAGTCCGACATCGAACAGGTAAAGACTCGAAAGCGTCTATCTTGCTCCTTGGCTTGCCGTTCCCAACGGTGTGGGTTGGCCCAGTTTTTCGTTCGCATCGGGCCACCGAACGGCACCTTACCCGCACGCCGCATGATGCCGTCGATGTAACAGTGCGTGCATTCCGCTGAGACCTTGTGGCACCCCCACCAAAAGTTTTGCGTGTGATCTGTCCAACCGATTCCCGAATTTTCCGCCATGATGGCTCCTTGAGGAGATCTCAAATACCTTTCGGAGCAGCGACGTGCGTGCTCCACCAAAAGGCATTGGGCGAACTCAGAATTCGCCGGACGAATTCGGAATCCGCCGAATCGCAAATTCGGCGGATTCCCAGTTCGAAGGGCTGCTTAGTTGCACTCGTCCAGAGAAAGCGAGCCGGTGCGGTGCGATTTGATGGCAAGCTCTTGCAATCGATGAATGTCCTCGATGCCGAGCCGATTGCTGCCGAACCCGCAATAGCCTTCCTTTGCCATCTCGGATGCGATTTGTATTGGAGCTTGCCCCGCCTTTAGTCGCCGCTCGACCTCTGGCCAGACCAACTCGAGCATGGAATCATTTCGTCGTTGCAGATGCTCCTGGAATTGTTCTTCGTTCATGATTTCTCCTCGTCAAAGTGTGGAATTCTTCAGTGGAGCAATCAAATTGTTGCTCCCCGAAAGAGATTGGGCGAATTCGCAGTTCGTCAAACGAATTCAGAATTCTCCCACTCAAGAGTGACGGAGGAGAGAAGGGATGATGAGGTTCATGCAGCCATAACGAGACGGGAAACGTGGGCGTCCCACTCGGCGACAGAGGCGAGAAAAAGTTCAACTGGGGTTCTGAACTCTCGACTCAATTCATGATCAGCCTGTCGCCAAGTTTGCGGCAGGCTGTTTCTCTTGTGTGCCAATGATTTGCGACATGGCGGTCGGGTATGCCAGTCAGTTCTATCGTCCGGTCGCGGTTAGCCGGTCACTACCGTCATGGGCATTGACACCTTGTCTAGATAAAACCTGCGAAGCCTGGTAGGCAGGCTCTGCCAGACGGGCTTACTTACGCAACTGCCCCACGACGATACCTCTAGCCAGGCACAGCCGGACCTACTCGACTGGCGCGGTGCGGGCATAAGAAATTTAAAGATTTCACGCAACTTCGAAATCGCTCGTCCGATAATTCGCTGGTTAGCCGCCGCTTGTGGCGTGGCAATCAGCCGGATCTCGAAACATGACTCGTCAAAGCCGAGGCGTTCCGGGGACTGAACTTCTATTGCCTGGCAAGGACCAGGGCCACCATTCGTTGAGCGACTTCACCTCTGCGGGCCAGCAGCGGGACGACGCCGTTGGTGTCGTCGAGAACAATTCAGTGTGTTGGCGGGCGAATCCTAGGAAAGACTATGGCCGTATCTTCTGACGTTGTGGCTTATCATCGCAGCTTTCTGTCCAAATACTATTTTGATAACTTTAATCCACCTAATGATTCTGAGCGACGCCAACGGACAATCGCCGAGATCGAAGAGATTCGTCAACGCGATCCCCAGGGCTTTGAAGAAGCTCGTCGCGCTCTCGCGTTCATGCTGAAAGTCCCGTACAAGGCCGGCTACACCATTCCGGCAGCGCGAGGAGATCAGGGTGGTCCGTCGTCTCCTCGCTGGGTGACTGGGATTCCCAGTGACGCTCAAGTCGGCGATTGTATGGCACCGCTGAATCCTTCGCAGATAACTCAGATATCCCCCGAAACGGGATACGCCGCCATTCCGATGGTGCAATTCAGTTGGAAGGCCTACATCAACAGCAAAGAGCTGTACGAGACACGGGTCTTTCAAAAGATGGATCAGATATTTGAAGAGTACGCGACACCGTTCGAGCGAGATTTCAGCTCGTTGTGCGTTCGTACTGTTCGCGAAGACAGGTTCACACCCATTCTGGACAATCATTACGCCGTCATCGGTCACACAGGAAAGCTGCAGGGCGGACCCGCGGAGAAGGACTCCAATTATGCCACGTTCATGATTCCGGAGAACTGCGCTGATCAATGCCATTATCTTTCGGAAGCATTTGAGATGGATATTCCCGTGTTCGTCAAAATTCCCAAGCACGCGTCGCCAGGGTGGGTTGTCATGCACGGCTATACGTGCGAAGACTCGATTGAAGTTCGGACGACAATCGACGGCGAGATCACCGATTTTAAACAGCGCACCATCGGAGGCTTGATCACGCCGTGGTATGACCCCATGGATTTCATCGCTGTCGGCAAAGTCCTGGTGAACATGGGCTCCAAGCTGGGCACGAAGCTAGCCAAGACATTGATTCGTCGCGCCACAAGCAAACTTGAGGCGCGCGCCGTCCTGGAAGGGGCCACGAAAAGGCTGGCGAAAGATGCCGAGTCCGATTTGGCTCGTCGAGCCGCTCAGCATCCGAAACCACCGGCAGCCGGGGCTGGATCGAATGCCGTCAAAGAAGCCGAGGCGGATTTGGCCAGGCGAAACGCCCAACATCCGAAGCCGCCCGGTCGAGGAGGAGGAGGAGCCGGTGGCGGCGGCGGCGGGGCAGGGCGAACTGTCGTAGAATCCGAACTGCGTGAATTTCCACACAACCGGAATTACATACCAACAAGGATCTCGCGCCAAGAGATGGCCAACCTGGTACGCCAGGCCATCGCGAAGCGCCCCTATCTCAGGCGATTGGCCGCGGCGGGTCAGTCGAACGCACCTGCGGATGCGGTCATGCGAATTCTGAATGAATGGGCCGAAGCCACCGGCAAAACATTTATGAAAGTGACGAATGGAACTGTCAAACGACTGAAATCCATGGGCGGAGGCGGCTGGGCCATTGATCCGTTAACGGGAAGAGAAGTTCTAATTCTCGACGAATCGCTGTTCCAGAACCCCAAGAAGTTCGTCGATGAGGTGGCTCACGAATTGGCATACGAAGCCTCACGCACACCAGGTGGTATGCCAGCAATCGCACCAGGCGTTCACTATGAGAGCGCCATGGAATGGGTGGAAAACGTCATTCTGTATGGAGAAGACCGAGCGTTTACCTTGTTGCTCGGGGAATGATCTGTTGCGGAATTGGGGAAGTGCAAAGCTGCCTGGAACCAAAACGCATTTGGTTCCTGGCACTCGGGTCAAGTGACAATGGCCGTCGAGGATGCGCTGACCGATCAAGACAAGGCCGAGGGTTACATGCTGGACTGCCAGGCAAAAATCCAGGGCGATATTGATGTCGACGCTTGAGGAGATAGCCGCCGACATCGTCGTTTTCCCGCTGTCTCGATGGTGGCACTAACTTCGTAAGACCAGTGTTCAGTAAGCTTTACATGAACAGGCTGGCATCCGCAGGCTGGGTGTCAGAAGCGTAATGCTGTCGTGGCGTTGACTGCTCGTGCCCCTTACACTCCATCCGTCGCTGTCTCATTTCTGCGGAGTTGTCACACTTCTGTTGCCCGCGTGTCCAAATCTCGGGGACTTTTTCCAATTCGTCACCTTAGGACTCCTGGGAGCTGCGACATGTTCAACCCATTCAGCGAGATCACGGAGGACGATGCTTCGGATGCCGCACTCGTCGAGCAAGCCAAGAATGGCGACCGCGCCGCGCTGGAGCAGCTGGTTTTGCGGCATCAGGCATGGGTCTACAACATCGCTGTCCGCATGGTCTTTCAACCTCACGATGCCGAGGAAGTGACCCAGGAGGTGCTGATTAAAGTCATCACCAAGCTCAGCACGTTTAAGGGGGAGAGCAAGTTCCGTACGTGGTTGTACCGCATTGCCACCAATCATGTTCTGAACATGAAGCGACGCAGCGCAGAGAACGGCGTCACGACATTTGCCGACTACGCAGCGGCAATTAATAGCACGCCGGATGCGGAGCTACCGGACCCCAAAAGCGTACCGGTCGAGCTGCCGATTCTGGTCGAGGAAGCCAAGAACAGCTGCACGATGGGAATGCTGCTGTGCCTCGACCGCAAGCAACGATTAATCTTCACGCTGGGTGAGATCTTAGGGGCCAGCGATACCGTCGGCGGCGAAGTTTTAGAGATGACGGCCGACAACTTCCGCCAATGCCTGGCGCGTGCCCGCCGCGATCTGCACAGCTTCATGAACCATCAGTGCGGCCTCATCAACACGAGCAACCCCTGCCGTTGTCCAAAGAAGACTCGTGGCTTTATCGAGCATGGCCATGTTGATCCACACCGGCTGCTGTTTGTTCCGGAGCATGTCGAACGGGTGCGGGATGTCGCGGGCGAAAAGGTCCGAGAGATTGAGGACGTGGTTGAGCGCGAGCACGCTGCCATTTACCGTGAGCACCCGTTTCTTCGGCCAGCGGATGAGATTCATTGGCTGCGGCGTATGCTCCAGCGCGCCGACGTTCGCGGGGCCCTACATCTCAGCTGAAAAAAATTGGCCCCGAGTTGTCACAGTCGGTCTCTGCCAGTGTCTATGAGAATGAAGGAGCAACGGCTCCCTAACTCACAATCACTTGGAGGGGATGATCATGACTCTCATACTGCCAAATCCGGTCTCAGCCTATTTCATCGCAGACCAGGCTGATGGCGAGGCCGTCGCTCAGTGCTTTACGGACGATGCTGTGGTGAAGGATGAAGGCCACACTCATCACGGACGCGCAGCGATCCAGAGGTGGAAGGAGGACGTGTCGGCGAAGTACGTCTACACGAGCGATCCGCTGGTATGCGAACAGCAGGATGGCAAAGTCGTCGTCACGTGTCGGCTGACCGGTAACTTTCCCGGCAGCCCGGTCGATCTGCGGTTCTTCTTCGGGCTGATGGGCGAGAAGATTGCGTCCCTGGAGGTCGTCCCCTGATCCACGTTGTGGCTCGGAAGTCCACCGCTGCCGAGCGTGCTGGATGGAATGGCACGCCTAAGAGAGGGCTACGCCAGTCTGAATCGCCGCGAGCTGTTCATACTTCGCGGATCAAACAAACCGCAGATTGACGCAAGGAAGGTCTAAGCCATGTCAAATTTGAATGAGCGAGTCGCGCTGGTCACAGGGGCATCCAAAGGGATCGGTGCCGGAATTGCCAGGGAACTGGCTGCGGCCGGCGCAGCGGTCGTCGTGAACTATGCGACCGATCAGGCCGGTGCGGACGCGGTGGTCGATGAAATCACGAAGTCCGGTGGGCAGGCGATCGCAGTTTCGGGCGACGTGTCCAAGTCAATCGAGGTCGCCCGACTGTTCGTTGAGACCAAGTCAGCCTACGGCGCGTTGGACATCGTTGTGAATAATGCGGGGGTTTACAGGTTCGGATCCATCGATTCGATCACGGAGGAGGAGTTCCACCGGCAGTTCAACACGAACGTACTCGGCCCCCTGACCGTCATCCGCGAATCGCTCAAGTATTTCGGGCCGAACGGTGGAAGCGTGATTAACATCGGCTCGGGGGCGTCTCGGATGTGCCCGCCCGGCTATTCGATCTACTCGGCCAGCAAGAGTGCCCTGGATGCAATCACGGGAGTGCTGGCGAAGGAACTGGGCCCCCGCAAAATCCGGGTCAACTCCGTCAACCCTGGGGCCACTCTGAGCGACGGCACCAAAGCGGTCGGGTTGTACGGTGTGGGGAGCGAGTTCGAGAAGCAATTGGTCGCCAGGACGCCGCTCGGTCGCATCGGGACCCCTTCCGACATCGCGAAAGTTGTGGTGTTCCTCGCGTCGGACGATTCCGGGTGGCTGACTGGCGAGCACATCCTCGCATCCGGCGGGCTGCAGTAACCAAGTTCTTTAAAGGGAGATAAGAATGCACCGTTTCATCTTAGGCGTAGTGTGGTTGACGATCGCGTCCGCATCCGTGGCGGATGAGCCAAAGGCCGAGGCCGATCAGGCCGCGATCGCGAAGGCATTGGAGACGTTTGCAGGCACCTGGGAGATCGCCAGTGTCCAGCCGGACGGTGCGACCAAGAATGCTCGCCAGCTGGTGTTTAACAAGGACGGTACCTATGCGGCTCAGGACAAGGACGGGAAAGAGCTGTGGGCGGGCACATTCGAGATCGACCCCACCGCGACGCCTCACGTGTGGGACCACCGGTCGAACGACGCAAAGAAGGAGGGCAAGGACGTACTCGGCATCTACGAGTTGGAGGGGGACAAATTAAAGGTGGCCTGCGTCGCTGGACAGTGGAAGGGCAAGAAGTGGGTTGGAAAGGTCCGCCCTGGTGGGTTCAGCCCGAGCGAGGCGGACGTGGTGATCGAATTCAACCGGGTCAAGTCGACCAAGTGACAGCGCCCAGCCGCGTGGAGCTTGGAAAGGCGGTTGGCGCGGATCCACTTCGTCTCGCGTTCTTCAAGCTCCACGAGTCGCGGCATCGACATGATGCGATCTGTTCAGCGTTGATCTATTCTTTGCGCCACAGCCACCGCAGTGCATCGGGCAGAACTGCTCCACCGTGGTTGCCATTGTGAGCCCCGTGACCCCAGACCGTCTTGACGTCGTACTTGGCGAACTTCAATGCCGATTCCATTTCGAGATTGGCCAGCCACCAGTTGCCATGTTCGTTGTTGACATCGTGGTCGCCGTCCTGGAGATAGACGCGGATCGGTTTGCGTTCGGTCTTGCGGATCAATGACGGGTAAACGTGTCCCCCACGAATATTCGTGAAGCTGCCAATGTTGCTCAGCACCTTGCGGAACTCGTCCGGCCGCTCCCAGGCGACCGTCCAGGCACAGATCCCGCCTGACGATGCACCGCAGATAGCGCGCTGCGTCGGATCTGTTGTCAGATTGTAGGACTTGCCGACTTCGGGAAGAATCTCCTCCAGCAGAAATCGAGCGTACTTGTCGCTCAGGGTGTCATATTCAACGCTGCGGTTGGTCGCCT
>CBIHQO010000131.1:0-11097 GCA_966211735.1 uncultured Schlesneria sp. | reverse complement strand
GATCTGCCTGGCGTCGGCTTGGGATTCGGCGAGTTTTTGTTCGGCGTAGCCGCGTGCTTCGTTAATGGAACGGGCCATGTCGGCGCGGGCGTTGGAGACGTCGAGGAACTCCGCCTTCACGCGCGGCGGGGGTTCGGCGCGATCGATCGTGACCTGTTCGACATCACAGCCCAGACGCTGTTCGCGAGCGGCTGATCGGACCGCGGTGAGCAGGCGGTTATTGAGTTCGGACAGGCCTTGCGTATGGACGAAGTCGACGCCGCTGCGTGAGACGAGGTCGGCGATCATGGTCTCGACCAGGGATCGCAATCGTTGTTCGGGAGCGTTGCTGCCATAGAGCCACTGTGCGAGGAATTCTTCGGAGACTCGATACTGCACGGCGACCTGCAACTGCAGCAGGTTGCGGTCGCCGGTTAAGAATGTTGTGGGTTGCGATGTGGCGGGGGACAAGAAGGCATTGGCGGTGTCTGTAGCTTCGCCGACTGTGAGTGTGCGGATCGCGTTCAAGTTGACTCGATCGACTTTGGCGAAGGGCCAGGGAAGATCGTATTGCAGGCCACTGCTGCGGGCGGGCCAGGTGGCTCGACCGAATCGACGTACGACGGCGACTTCGTTCGCCGGGACCGTAAAGAATCCCGTGAGTAAGTAGCCGATGAGTAACCCCGCGGCGGCAATTCTGCCTGCCAGCGGACTTTTCTGGGGAGTCGACACGGTCACGGCGATTTCTCCGCCGTGGAACCTGTCGGACTATTCGCTGGCTGAACTGCAGAGGGGTCAGATTCTGTCGCTCGACGTTCCGGCGAGGGATTTGTCGGAATGCCATCGACCAGTAGTTTTAAGAGGCTGTTGGAGGCTGAGAGTACGAGGGTCGTGCGTTCGTTCAGGATCTGCTTGTACGCTTCCAGTGTCTGCAGGGTGGAGGCAAATTGAGGATCGCGCGCATGGGCTTCGTTCAGGATGCGGATGGCATCGGCATCGCCGTCACCCCGGATGCGCTCGGCTTCGGCGTTTGCTTTCGCGAGCAGTTCGCCCGCCTGGCGATCGGCCTGGCTGCGGATCATGCGATTTTCGGCGAGGCCCGCGCTGCGGTAGCGTTCGGCGATCTTCTGCCGCTCGCTGCGCATGCGCTCGAAGACGGCTCGCATGTTGCCAGCCGGAAGATTCAGGCGGCGAATGCGCACATCCACGATCTCGATCCCCTGTCGGTCCTGCAGGGAATCCGATTCATCCGCGCGCTGCATCAGTTCGCGACGAATTTGGGCCGAGACCTTTTCGAGTGCGCCGGGGGACGCGGTCGGGGCCGCTTCCGAATCGGCGGCGACGAGCAGGTCGGTGAGTTCGCTGCGGCCGATCTGTTCGGTCATGATCGATTGCAGGCGACTCGAGAGACGTGCTTCCGCGACTTCAATGCTTCCCAGGCTGCGATAGAACCGGACGACAGGATGGGACTCGGCGTTCTTGGCATCTCCGTCGCTGACTTTCCACAGGACGTACGCTTCGACAGTGACATTCTTGCGGTCGTGAGTGAACGCTTCGCGACCCGCTGGGGATAGCAATTGAAGCCGGCGATTGAAGCGACGGACCGTATCGACGGGCCAGGGCCACTTGAGCTGCAGCCCACATTGCTCGGGGCGGTCATAGACGGCGACGAGGCGGCCGAAACGGGCGACGATGACAAATTCGGTTTCATCGACAAAGATGATCGAGGTGGAGGCGAGCAGGCAGGTCGCGAAGACGAGGACCCACTTCCCAAGGCGAGGAAGGGAGGCCGTGGAGGTTTTCGCAGGTGTCGTGGTCGATGACATCAGTGGCTTGCTCGGGCTTAGTTAAGGAAGGCATTTATGTCGTTGGGGCGCTCTCAGCGTCGTCGGTGTGGTGGCTGGAATGGTGCCGTGACCCAACTCTTGCTGCAGCCTCGATTCCATGATTGAGTTCTGATTTCCCACCGGAACGGCCGACCCTTCAGGCCTTCGGACTTCACTTTAGAGATCTCTTTCCCGGGCCGAAGGGCTCGGGCTGAATGAACTGCTCGCACTTTGGGCCGGAAGAATATGAGCTAAGACATTGCTTGATCAAAATCCTAATAGACACCTCTGTTCCAAGACCGTGCCACAGAGCAAAACGAATCGGGCCAGACAAATCGGGAACTGCCGAATTTGGAACCCTGATTTTAGGAGGGGGACCGGACCGGACGCAATCAGCATCTGCTCGCGGCGCAAACAGATCGGGCGTATACTGCGGCAGACTCGTTACAGCCAGAACGCGAAGGAGAATTCTGCATGTTGCCGTTGCTGATCGCTTTGTTAACTGCCGGGCCTGTGGAAACCGATACCGCGGCTGAGGCCAAACATCTGGCAAATATTCGGCAGGTGACCAGCGGCTTGCCTCGGGCGGGCGAGGGCTATTTCTCGCCGAATGGTGAATCGATTGTCTATCAGGCGTATCCGGTCGGGTATCCCTTCTATCAGATCTATCTGCAGAAACTCGACGAACCAACCCCCCGGTTGCTCAGTACGGGACGTGGTCGCACGACCTGTGCTTATTTCTCGCCTGACGGTGAGAAGCTGATTTTTGCGTCCAGCCATCTGGATCCGAAGATCGAAGAAACGGAACTGAAAGCTCGCGAGGAAGCGGCCAAGGGAGGGCGTCGCCGGTACCAGTGGGACTTCGATCCGTATATGGATATTTACGAGATCAAAGTGAACGGGACCGGCCTGCGTCGCTTGACGGATTCCGACGGCTATGACGCCGAAGGAAGTTATTCGCCTGACGGCAAGCAGATTGTCTTTACGTCATCACGTGACGGTGATCCCGATTTGTATGTCATGGATGCGGATGGATCGAACGTTCGCCAACTGACGAACACGGCCGGTTACGACGGCGGCCCGTTCTTTTCACCGGACGGAAAGTGGGTCATCTTCCGATCCGATCGTCAGAAGGAACATATGCTGCAGTTGTTCATGATTTCCGCAGACGGCAAGACCGAAGTGCAACTGACCGACAATCTGGAGCAGGTCAACTGGTGTCCGTACTTCCAACCGAGCGGCAAGTATCTGATCTGGTCGGGAGCGGACTACTCTCGCGGGCCAGCGACGGCTCATTTCAATCTCTTCACGCTGGATTTGGATTGGAGCGGCGAGAAGCCCAAGGCTGGGGAAGTGAAGCAGATCACTCATAGTACGGCGGCGGATGTGTTGCCCGTGTTCAGCCCGGATGGGAAGAAGATGATGTGGACATCGACGCGGACGCCGGATGGGACGAGTCAGTTGTGGATCGCGGATTGGCTGCGGAAGTAGTAGTAATTGACGAGTTCTCTTGGCGAGCCGCGCTGCGTTACGGCGTGTTGATTTAATCGGATTCAGGTCGCCGACCCGACGAAGATTAATGACTTACGACGATCCCCCGCGGCGTAGCTCGTTAAACCTCGTCTCGACCCACGGCCCGCGGCGATTAAATCGACAAACTGTGACGCAGCGCGGCTCACCTAAGGAACTGGGGCCTGCCAATTTTCAAGCAGTTCTGTTCTGATTGGCGTAGGGAACGCATTCAAAAGGCTCGTCTTTTGGTAGATTGGACAGGGCCTCGCAACCACCTTCGGCGTCATTGGTACTTGCCGGGCAGGTGGTTACGTCCTTTAGAGAAGTGGAAATTCATCAAGATGTCAGATCGCTGGTCGATGTCGAAGCAACTGTTGTGCTGGCTGATTTTGGCTGCAATATGCGGTTGCAACAAGACACCCGCTGGGGGCGGTAGCTCGGCTGAAACCGGCGAAGTGAGCGAACAGGACGCTCAGACAACCAAAAAACTCATCATCCCGATTCGGCGCGATGTGAAAGAATTGGACGGGAACTGGGTCATGGTGGTGACTCAGCAGGGTCGTGATCACTACGTCTGGCTGTGCAATTTCAAGAAGGATTCCGCAGGCAAGATCGAGGTCAAGTTGACGGATGCGGGCCAGATGGCTCCGCTGGAACCGAAGCTGGATCTGGCAGAAGTGACCGCGAAAACGGTCCATCTGCAGGTGACCAACAAGTCGGCAGTCCTTGATTTTGTGGGCCAGTTCGAAGGGGGCGCGATTCGCGGCACGCTGTCGCCTGGAAATGGTGAAGTCTATGCGGCGCGGTTGCTTCCGGCCGATGCCTCCAAGCTGGCGGACTATGTCACGGACGCGTTGCCCCCCGCGGCGGACGTCTACATGAACACCATCAAGAAAATGGGGAATCAGCCTGATGCGAAGGTCATCCTGCAGATCGCTCGAGAATACCGAACCAGCCCGCTGTCGCTGGACACGATTTTCGGACTGCTGTCGCTGAGTTCTCGCGTTGGTTTTGATGATCCGACGGTGCTGGAAATCATCGACCAATATATCGATTTGTCGAAGATCTGGGGACCGCGCATGCAGGCGCAGGCCGAACTGCTGACGGCCCAGCAACTGATCACCTCTGGGCGGCTGACGACCGAAGCGATCAAGCACCTGGATGAAGCTGACAAACTGGCTGGTGACGGTAACACGGCGATCAAGTCGCGAGTTCAGGTCTTCCGTGAACAGGCCGAGATCACATTGGCCTTGGCCAAAAGCCGATCGAAATCTGATGAAGAGCGTGCCGCAGCCAACGCGGAATTACTGCCTGGATTGAAGAAACAGCCCTACAACGCCGAGATCCTGGTCGCCCTGGGTGACTACGCTGCGGCGCATGATCAACGAGAAGCGGCGATCAACTACTATTCGTCCGTCGTCGCCTTACCGCTGCTGGAACAGTTCGTTCTCGCTCGACGTGCCGGCCAACCCCCTGGTGATCCAACCCCCAGTGATATCCTGCGCAAGCTGTGGGCGGAACAGCACGGCAATGAAGACGGCTTGCAAGAGCACCTCGAGAAGGTCTACAGCGAGACTTTGGCTCAAATGCGGGACGAGCTGCGAGGAAAAGGGCCGGCAGTGCCGCCAGCCGATAGCGGCGATCACGCGGTACTGGTTGAATTCTTCACCGGAGCACAAATGCCTCCCGCCATTGCGACCGAAATCGCGATGGACGCCGTGCGCGAAACCTATCCGACCTCACAAGTGATCACGTTGCGTTATCACCAGCATATTCCCGGGCCGGACGGCCTGGTGAATCAAGACAGCGAAGATCGTCTGGCCTCTTACGAACAGGGTCGCGTGCCGCTGGTGGCGGTGGACGGAGCGTTGTTGAATCCTGATCAAGTTCCCTACAGCGGATTTATGCAGTCCAGCGGGACCGCGTATTCGATCTTTCGCACTGTCCTCGATGCGAGATTGAAGCAGTCGTCACCGATTCGCCTTCAGTTGTCGGGAAAAGTTGAAAACGACGAGTTGATGGTCGAGGCCTCGGCTACCGGCATGAAGGAAGAAGATCTTCCCTCGCTCAGATTGCGGTTGGTTCTGGCTGAAGAGTCGGTGGATGCTGTGCTACCCAACGGGATGCGGCACCATGCCATGCTGGTGCGAGAGATGCCGGGGGGAGCTCGCGGCGTGGCGGTGAAAAAGGGCGAACTGAAGTTTTCGCTGTCGATGCCAGTGAGTGAACTGCAGCAGCGGTTGGACGAATATTTGAGTCGCTACGAGACCGGGAACAAGATCCAGTTGCCAGCGAATGCCAAGCCAGCCATTCGGGGTCCGTTGTACCTGATCGGCATGGTTCAGAATGACAAGCTCAACCCCAGTCGCCCCGATTTTGGACGTGCCATTCTGCAGTCGGCGATTGTTCCGGTGACGGGATTTGGTGCCACCACGGCAGCGAAGGAAACGCCTGCGCCAGCGGCGACTCCGGCAGAGAAGCCCGCGACAGCAGCGCCGGCTGAAACGTCACCACCTGCTCCGGCACTGCCAGTGGAATAGGGTCGGCGCAACAAAGTAGACGGCACACTCCGTGCGCCGAGAACGTCATGAATGGAAGGTATTCGGCGTGCGCAGGCGGTGACCGAACGGCACACGGAGAGGCTGTGAATTATCGCCACCGATCTTGAATCGGTGGTTCTCGCGCCTCTGCACTACTCAGAAACAACTGGCGCAAACGCATTTGATGTCGTGCACCAGCGCGAGAACCACCGAGATGACCTCGGTGGCGTGAAAACATCACACGCTCAGAGTGCGCCTGCGACTTTGATGAGTCGACGAATCAGCTGGGCAGCAGGGCAGCCAGGTCGGCGTGTGGACGCGCGATCACATCGGCCAGGATCAGCTTGCCACCCAGGCGTTCGACGGTCTGACGACCGACTTCGATCGCCGTTTGGACGGCGGCGACGTCGCCGCGGATCATGATCGTGACGTAGGCGGCACCGATCTTTTCTTTGCCGGCCAGAGTCACATTGGAGGACTTCAGCATGTCGTCGGTGGCGTGCAAAGCGGCGACGAGACCTTGTGTTTCGAGCAATCCGAGGGCATTGGTCATGATCGTGGCATTCTCTTTGGGTATTCGCGAATCGTAAACACCAAGCAGGGGACTTAAGACGGGTTTCGAGTTGGCCAGCTTGACGGTGACATCGAGCGGTGCGGCCATCACCGAGTACATGGCCGAACTTCCCATCCGCTGAGCCAGTTCCATGCCATATTCGGCTGCGGCGCGAACGTCGGCGACCGAACCGACCAGTTTCAGGCATTGAGCGGCACCATCGGTGCTTTCGATGCCCATGATTCGAATGTTGGCCATTTTCGAGCAGGCATCGGCGACGATGAACGACGGCGCGAGATAGTTAACCTCCAGCAGGGCCAGACTCAGCGAGCCACTCATCCGTCCATCCTTCCGCCAACCGCATCGGCTGATTTTTATCGGGCAGCCCCAGCGGGCCATTCAAACAGCATTCCAGACTCTACCGTGACTTGTCGGCTTCCGGCGGGGTCGGATTGCAAAAGAACTGCATTCTGATGGGCGCGGGTGAATGGGTCAACTTTAGCGGCAAAATCGGTGGGCGGGCGGTTTGGCATGGTGGCGGGATCAACGCAAAATCGCGAAGGCGCAGAGACGCTACGGAGGAATTTGATTCAACAGCCCGCCACACCCTCCCCAAAGCGTTCCCAAAGCCTCAGGGGCGTGCCGCTCGTTGCCACCATTTGACGGCTTTCTGGATTCCCGCCGGCGTGGGAATGACGGTTGTGCGGCGAAATAACCGTAGCACAGCATCAAATCAGACTATTTGATGTGGGGAGCCACGTTGATTTGACCTGGGGGGGATGTGACGTAAGTTCGATTCGTGACCCGTGCGAACGTCAGACGAGAGATTGTCCCCAATTCTGTCAGACCCGCCTCACCGGATGAGATGTGCAATATGAGCGTTGTAGCGGATGTTCCGACGAATGAGATCACCTCAGCCCCCGCGTGGCGGACGAGTGCACCTCGATCCAACGCGGAGATTCGGGTGCCGCGGATGCATTCGTCCGAGTCGTCTCGCGCCTTGTTGGGTCTGCTCAGGCTGTCGCAGACGGCTGCGAGCGAACTGAATGCTGGAGCGGCCGATGCGACGTTCGCCGGCGTGATCAGTAAAAGCGTGCTGCGATCTTTGTTGGGGACGCTGCACCACCGTCACTACCTGACGCTGCGGCACAGTCGTCGTGTGGCCTTGGTCGCGTTTGGGTTGGCCAATCATCTGGGCTGGGACGGGCGCCAGTTGCGAGTTCTGGAAGTGGCCGGGTTGCTGCACGATATTGGAAAGATCGGCGTTCCCGACACGGTTCTCGAAAAGCCGGCTCGCCTGAGTCCCGACGAACTGGAACTGATTACACTGCACAACAATGTCGGATTCGACCTGCTGCAGGCCTGTCGCGTGGACCGACAAGTTCAGGACGTGATCAGTCAATCACAGCAGTCGTATTGTCCGGATCTGGAGTCTCGCGACCAGACGTTGGGGAACGAACTGAACATGGGGGCTCGCATCCTAGCGGTGGCGGATGCCTATGATTCACTGGCGACGGAGCAGCCGCATCGTCGAGCCAAATCACATCAAGAGATCATGGAAGTTCTGACGGAAGGATCGGGGACGCAGTTCGATGCCAATGTGGTGAGTGCTCTGGCTCGCTGGGTTCAACAGGACGGTCCGCCGCTGGCTTCTGCTGCCGACGACGATCTGGTTCCGACGTCGAATGGTCCGATCGAGGTGTCTGAAGCCGATTCGATTGGGCTGATCTTTTCTTATCTGCACACAGTCGAGCGACTTTACGATGGCTTCCATCTGGTTGACACTGACGGTCGCATTCTGATCTGGAATCGCCGCGCGGAACGACTGCTGGGGCGATCGGCCGAACATATGCTTGGTCAACGATGGTCGGGCGATGCCCTCGGTTACCGCCATCTGAACGAAAGCCCGATGCCGACGGCCGAGATGCCGATGTTGCGTGCCATCGCCACCGGAAAGACATCGCTGATGTCGATGCTGGCTCGTAACGCGAACGGGCAGTCGGTGCAGATCGAACTTCAGGCTGTTCCATTGTTTGATGAGCAGGGGAAGCTGCAGGGGGTTGCCGAGTTTTATCGCAACTTGACGGATGATAGCGGCCGGCAATCGCGCAGTTTCCGCGATCTAAAGCTGGCCGCGACTCGAGACGCCCTGACGAATGTGGCGAATCGTCGCGAGCTCGAGAATCAAATGAACGCGATGGTGGCTGAGTTCAACGACAAAAGTCGCGAGAAGTTCAGTGTCATCTTCGCCGATGCCGATCACTTCAAACGCGTGAACGATACCTTCGGTCACGGTGTCGGTGATCAAGTGCTGATTGACTTCGCACGGCTGCTGACGCAAGAGACCTATTCGGGGGAACTTGTCGGTCGATACGGCGGCGAGGAATTCGTGGTGCTTTGTCCGGATACGAATCTGGAAGAGGGGTTCCGGCGTGCGGAGCGATTGCGTACGACGTTGCGGAAGTCCAAGATTGGCGGCATCGATCGGCTGCGAGTGACGGCGTCATTCGGGGTGGCTCAGGCTGAACCGGGCGATACCGTCGACAGCCTGCTTCGTCGAGCCGACAAGGCGTTGTACAAAGCGAAGGAAGAAGGACGCGATCGCACCTGTTCGTTCACGACGGTCGATCTGCTGAATGCAGACAAGCCAGTGAGCAGGCCAGCCCCTTCGGAGAATCCATTCTTGTTTGAAACCCGGTTCACGGCGATCGTCGCTTCGGACATGGTTTCGTACAAGTTGGGTGGCTTCGTGAATGATCACAAGGCGAAGCTGAAGACTGTGACGACCGAACGCGTCGTCATGTTGATCGGCGACACGGGCTTGATCGCTTCGATGAATCCCTTCAATCGCGAATTCGCGCTAGAGCTGGATCTGGCGATGGACGGACTCGCGGACGCCATTGCGAAGCGTGGGGTGCCTCGCATTCAGTTTGGAGTGACGATCCGCCCGCATCGCCGAGTGCGAAACTCGGAAGAATTCCAGAAGGAGGCGAATCGGCTGATCGTCGATTTGAAGCGGTATTTCGTCGCCGAGTAATCACGAGCGTTCGGCATGCCGTTTGGGTCTCGACGCAGCATGTTTTGCCGATGGTTTGAGCTCAAGCTCTCGTTTTGGCCACTCTGCCACCACCTCGAATCTCGTGAAATGTGAGATTTGTGTTTAGGTTGTGAAATTGGTGTGAGTAAGGCCGGGCAGTACTTGCCCCTGCGGTGCGATTTCGGAAAATCTGCGCCATCCGCACTAGAGCGGTCGCGGTCCGTAGACCCTCGCTCTCGCTATCCCATCCGTCAGGCAATTTGATATTCGTTTCGCGCTGCCGAAGCAGTGGCGTGGCGGCTTGGCAGATGGCGAGTCCCTGAAGGAGTTCTGGAATGTCAGATCAGTGGTTTTACCGTATGTTCGGCGAACAGTTCGGTCCTCTGCCGCTGGAGAAGCTCAAAGATCTGGCTGACAGCGGCACGATTCAGGCACTCGATCAGGTCCGTCGGGGCTCCAGCGGTTCGTGGGTCGCTGCGGCGACGGTTGATGAATTAGAACTTTCGACCAGCGAACGCGGTGGATCGTTGGCGGTGGCGACGCTCTCGGACTTTGATATTTCGACCCCGCAAGCGGTGAGTGACGAGTGGTTTTGTCTGCTGGGCGATCATGAACTCGGTCCGCTGAGCTTTGATGAGATCTTGAAGTATGCCGAACAAGAACAGTTGAGTGCCGACGATCAGGTCAAGCTTGGCTCGGGCGGAAAATGGCGCCGTGCCGGTTCGATCGGCCGACTGATGGCCGCATTGCCCTATAAGGCTCATGAAAAGACGATCGTCCCCAGACCGGCACCGGTTGAGAAACCTGCCAAGTCAAATCCAAAGATGGCCGTCGTGGCCGCAGCCGTACCAGCGCCTGTTGTCGCCCCGGCGCCCATCGCCGTACCTGACCCGGAAGTGACCTATCGGCTGGCGTACGAGCAAGCGAAGGCAAAGGTCGCCGAATCGATGCTGGCGCAGGCTGACGCGACCTATAAGGCTGCGGAAGACCAGGCCCAGGGTCTGGTGGCTTGGGCCACCGCTCCGAACGTCGATCGCTTTTGGTGGGGCTGGTCCGGCGGCGTGGAATTTGGTCCGGTGGAATTCACGCAGGTGTATGGCCTGGCCAAATCCGGTCAATTGAAGCCATCGGACTTCGTCCGGAACGGGCAATACTCGCAGTACGTGCCCGCCTCGAACATTCCCGGCCTGCTCCAGGCTGTCGAACTCATTAATCGAGCCGCTGCTGCCAGAGATCTGGCGCGGTCCCAAGCTCAGGCTGCCGCGTCACTCGCCGCTCCTCCTTCTGCAGCAGATTCGGCGAAAGCGATGAAGTCGGCAGTCATGTCGACGGTCAGTGAGTCTGTCGCCAAGCCGAAATCCAGTCCTTCCATTCCGGTCCCGACGGCAGCAGCGTCGATTGCAACGGCATCACCAAGCCGTCAGACACCCAAATCGGACCCACAGATCGCGATCAGAACACCCGCGCCTGTCGAACCGGAGCGAGTTCCCGAGCCTGCCCCTGAACCAAGTCGACCAAGCTACGCGGGTTCGATGAGTGGCGGCTTCTCTTCGATGGGGAGCGGATCCAGTTCGGCGATGAGCACCTATGGCATGACTCGGCCGGCTCCGACTCCGGTGAAGTCCTATCCGAAGAAGCGGGTTTCCGACA
>CBIHQO010000130.1:0-11132 GCA_966211735.1 uncultured Schlesneria sp. | reverse complement strand
TTCCACTGGTCGCTTCCTGGCAACACAATGAGCGTCACGTCATGAGCGCCATGGCGCGCCGAGACAGATGCGATCGCGGATTTGCCGTTGGCTGTCTTTTCGGCGGAGCGAGAAGGCTACTTGAAGACGTACGGCACACGGGGTGTGCCTACTACTTTGCGTGCGCACCTTGCGGTGCGACGGCTTCAGGCAGACTTCAGTTCACGTTCCAGAGAGTGCCTGTTTCGGAGGTGTTGTAGCCGGGGAGTTCGCCGAGTCGTTTGCGGTAGGCGGCTGAGCGGATCACGCTGAGGAAGGCTTTGATTCGGCGGTCGTCGGCCAGCGAGTCGGGGAAGCAGACGTCGTAGGCTTCTTCCTGCACGGGGAGAAATTGAAGACCCGCTTCGGCGCTGGCCAGTTGCACACAGATGCCGGCATCGGCCCAACCGGATTGGACTGCTTCGGTCACGCCTTGATGATGTCGAGCGATTCGTGCAGGGGCAGGACGGCCATCCAGGATTCGGTCGAGGCATTGTCGGGCACCGGAACCGGGCTCACGGCCGACCCACGTCAGATTTGATTTCACGACGGCTCGCACAGAACGCAGTTTGGCCGTCGGCGACATGGTGATTCCTTCTTGCCAGCGTGCGATGCGAACCAGCCGGAAACCATCACCGAGTGATTCTCGGATCACCTGCGAGTTTCGATCGGGGTCTTCCTTCGTGGCGAGATGAAGGCCTGCCAGGTGAACCAGTCCTTCGCGCAGCATCTCGATCGCCTGCCGACTGGAGCGGGGTAGGACTAGCAGGCGCAGGCCTGTGATCGCGGCGAATTGACTGGCGAGGAGTCCTGCCGCGGGATCGCAGCACGCGATCACGAGTGTTTCGTCGGCGGTCGTCGACGAGTTGCTGGAAGCAGAGTCCGGCAACGGAGTGAGCATCGGTGTCGAGCCTGCAGGGTAGAGTATCGTTCGGCTGCCGACGGCCGCTCGCCAAGACCGTCCAGTCGATTTGGATGGGTTCCAGGCCCAGATTTCGGGCGAATTCGTCGCTGCGGCCTGGCCGAATAGTTCTTCGACTGAACCTCCGAGAACCGCGGCGATTGCCAGTGCGGTGGTGACGGAAGGGGCCAGTCGCTCCGCTTCAATGGCCGTGACCGCCGAACGCGAAATCCCGGCCCGCTCGGCTAATTCGGCCTGCGTCAGGCCGACCGCGATGCGGCGTTCTTTCACTCGGTTGCGTGTCGAAGCGTCTGTCATGATAATGCCATTGTAGGGTATGATCGTGTCATTGTCTTGTGCCAGGGAGACTACGTCATGGTTACTCGAATCCCGCTGTTTGGCTGCGGCCTGCTGTTGCTGGCGGCCGTGGTGACGGGTGCCGATGAGAAGCCGCCGCGCATCAAACCGCAAGAGGCTCGGCAAAACGTCGGGAAAAAAGTTGAGGTTGTGTTTGAGGTGAAGGGCTCCAAGAACTCGTTAAAGCGCAAGACGGTGTACCTCGATTCGGAGGCCGATTTCCGGGATGAGAAGAACCTGGGGATCGCGATCTCGGAAAAGGGTGTGTCGGATTTGAAGCAGAAGCGAAACGTGGACGAGCCGTCTGAATATTACCGGGGCAAGATGATTCGGGTGCTCGGAGAGATCGTGATCGAGGATGAACGGCCGTACATCAAGGTTGATGAGGCGGAGCAGTTGGATTTGTTTGTGGAGTAGTTGGAGTTGAGGAGGAAAAGCGATTGCAAATTGCGAATTGCAAAATGCAAATTGAAAATTGGAAGACGGGGAGAGGATGTTTAAGGCTGTCATGCCTGCACGTGTTGGCGGTTTCACAATAACGTGCGCGGCTCGGCAGGAGCCTCCCTCCCAAAAGACAACTTTAAGTGGAAACATTGCACTGTGAGCCGTGCGCGTCGAGCTTTTACTCTGATTGAACTTCTGGTGGTCATTGCGATCATCGCGGTGTTGATTGCGTTGTTGCTGCCAGCGGTGCAGCAGGCTCGCGAGGCTGCGCGACGGACTCAATGTAAGAGCCAGTTGAAGCAGTTGGGGCTGGCGATTCATAACTATGAGAGCACGCATACGTGTTTTCCGCCGGGTCAGGTCCGGCTGCAGTTTTCGGCCGCGCCGCGCGTGAGAGGGTGGTCGATGTACGTGCAACTGCTGCCGTATTTCGACCAGGCCCCGCTCTATGGGAAGTGGGATTTCGCCGATCCGTTGGCGAATGAATCGAACGGGAACACGGGGTTCATTCTGCCGGTGCTGGTCTGTCCTTCGGCCACGCTGACTCAGAACCCGTTCACAAAACCGAGCGGTGTGAAGTACGCGCTGACGAGCTACGGAGGCAACGGGGGGACTCAATCGCACCCACCAGCGTCGACGAGCGGCGACGGGATTTTTGCCGGGACCGGTCCCGCGATTACGACCCCGCCGACAGTCCAGCATGGTTTGATCCGGATCCGTGATGTGATCGACGGGACGAGCAACACGTTGCTGCTGGGTGAGAGAAGCCACTTTGATCCGGTTTACGACGCTTACTATGCCGCGGGTGCGGCGATGAGTCCGATGGCGGGCTATGGCTTCTGGGCGTCGGCGGGTGGTCAGTTGGCGCTGACGGACCTGACGATGAGCAGTTTCGGGCCGATCAATTATAAGATTCCGGCAGGTCTGGGGACCGTCACCGGTTCCAATGAGGAGAATCTTCGGCTGAACGCCTTTGGTAGCCAGCACACGGGGGGAGCTCAGTTTGCTCTGGCTGATGGCAGCGTGCGATTTATCAGCGAGAACGTGGATCGGAACGTCTCGCGTGCGCTGGGGACGAGGGCTGGTGGGGAAGTGGTTGGGGATTTTTGAGTGTGGCTAGTCTCGGAGGGGACTGAAGACACGGCCACGTCGAGGACTCCGAGTCCGTGGCACCCGGGTTTCACCCATTTCGTGCGGCGTTCATTTCATGAGGGCGGTTATTTCTTTCGTTTGCTAGCCCGAAGTCGCTGGTATTGTCGCTCAGTTTCCGAAAAGCATCCATTGGCATTCTTTGTTTGCTTGTGCGTGAACTGGTCAACCTTCGTTCGTATGATATCTGGCCGTGTTACACTTGCTGATCGCTCAGTTTTGGCACCTAGATAGGATGAATGATGCTGCACCGTCCGTTCGGATTGCTGGGCATAATTCCGGTGGGACTTCTTGTTCTGGTGTCGACCGCGGTTGCTGATGACGCTGGTGCTGTTCAGGCCATCAGGGATCTCGGTGGCTGGGTCAAGGTCGATGAGGAAGACCCGCAGCAGCCTGCTATCGAGTTGGCGTTGCGTTCCGTCGATGTCACGACAGAATTCTTGAGAGAACTAAAAAAGCTAAAAGGACTTCAGAAGGTCATCTTGGCGGACAAAGCCGCGACGGATGCCATGGTGAAGCAGCTTCGCTCGATGGGATCTCTGCGGGAACTTGATCTGTCGGGGTCGCTCGTGACGGATGCGTGCCTTATCGATCTGATGGCGATCAAGAATCTGCGGAGTCTCGGTCTTTGCGACACTCAGATGAGCGGAGTCGGTATCGGAAAGCTCAAGAATTTGGAAACGCTGACTCTCCGGGGTGCGGACGTGACGGATGCGTGGCTGTCTGAGGTTTCCGAATTGAAGCGATTGGAGAAGCTTGGTCTCGATCGCACCAACACCAGCGATCGATGCCTGGAGCAATTAAAAGACATTTCAAGGCTGCGGGAACTCCAGATCTGGCATTCGAAAATGACGGGGGTGGGGATCGGAGGACTTAAGGCTTTGGAGAGTCTTGAATTCATGGATGCCGAAATCAATGATTCCGCTCTTGTGGGATTGGCCGAGTTGAGCAAGCTGAAGATACTAAATTTGACGGGCACTAAGGTCACCGACTTGGGGCTTCAACAGTTGAAGGACATGCATAGTCTCGAACGGCTGTATCTGATTATGACAGATATCGGCGACGACGGGATGAACCAATTGTCGGGGTTGAAGAATCTCCAGTTCCTGAGTCTCACCAATACGAAAGTCTCCGACGCAGGTACAAAAGGGCTCAAGGGGTTAACAAAACTCCAGTTGCTCAGCTTGGGGGGAACCAAGGTGACCAATGCGGGGTTGGAAAATCTGCATGATCTCATTGAGTTGAAGGCGCTTTATCTCTCTGACACCAAGGTGACGAACTCGGGGCTTGAGCATCTTCAAGGGCTGACAAAGTTGCGGCTGCTCGATCTGGAGGAGACTCGCATTTCAAACACGGGTCTCAAGCACTTACGTGGTCTAAAAGAACTGGAAACGCTCAAACTGTACGGATCGCGCTGCAATCAAAAAGGAAGGGGAGTCCTTCGGCAGGCGATGCCCTGGTGTAATATCGAGCCGAATCCTTAGGGCGGACTGCGAAGGATCTCGATCGCCGCGAAGCATGAGGGGCTTACGCCCGTGAAAGAGGCCAGGGGACTTACGTCCCCCGCTCAGAATGCGTAGGAAAGGGAACGATGTGCCGCGTTCGGATGTGGCAGCGGCAGTGAATGCCGTTGTTCATCTTGACCGATCTGGCGGGGGGAGATACCGTTCCGCCGCCGCGTTGTTTCGGTCGTGGAGTCTGCTGCGCGGAAAGCATGTCTGGCTGGGGCAAGGACGCCGATGCCTGGGTTTCAAACACATATCACCGTGAGCACCGCCGTCGGTATTGGTTACGCCGTCTGGGGCGGTACGCAATACGACTTGCCGTTTAGCACCTGTGCTTTGGCGGGCGGGTTGCTCGCCGTGGCCGGGATCATGCCTGACCTGGACAGTGATACGGGCGTTCCTGCTCGCGAGACCATTGGCTTTGCCGCTGCCATTGTGCCGATGCTGATCTTTAACAAGCTGCAGGTTTATGGTCTGACGATTGAGCAGATGGTGCTGTTCGGGGCACCGATGTATCTGTTGATTCGATACGGCTTGGGGACCATCTTCAAGTCGGCGAACGTGCATCGCGGGATGTTTCACAGCATTCCTGCTGCTGTCATCGCTGGGCTGATTGGTTATCTGGTTTGCGATTCGGGAGCTCACCTGGTTCACAATTACAAGGCGTTTGCCGTGGGGTTGGGATACCTGGTACATCTGATTTTGGATGAAATCTGGAGCGTCGATGTGAAGAACGCTCGAGTGAAGAAGTCGTTTGGAACGGCACTCAAGTTCTTCGGTGAGAATCCGGGGACGACGATGATGACCTATTGCCTGATGACGTTGTTGATGATGTTTGCGGCCAACGAACAGACTCAACCCGTCACGCCGACCGCGTTCGCTCGTCGGCATATGGCTGCCAGTATGCAGGCGATTGGCCCCAACGCCAGTCGCTCGGCAGCATTGCCCGCTATGCCAACGAGTCCGCCGAAACCGGCGCCCTCACCGGCACTTTCGCCGGCGGACAGTGGTTGGCAACGACCGAAAGCGACAACTCGACGTACTCGACTGGACGATCCGTGGCGATAGCCTGCGCACCGCAATCTCGAAGGAATTGAACGATGACCGTTTATGACGGTGTGATGGCTTTGATCGTCCTGTACACAGTGGTGCATGGGTATTTTCGTGGTGCGGCCTGGCAAGTCGCTCCGATCATGTCGCTGGTGCTGGGCTACATGGTGGCGATGCCGATGTCGGTGACGATGGCGCAGTACTTCGGGCCGCCGCCGCTGAACCGGTTGTTCGCTCTGGTCTCGATTTACATCCTGGTTTCGATCACGGTCTACCTGCTGGTGCGATCGTTCCGAGACGGCGTCGATAAAGCGAAGCTGACCGAGGTCGATCGGCACCTGGGTGCGATCATGGGTGGCGTGAAGGGGATGCTGGTCACGCTGGTCGCCACGTGTGCGCTGCTGATCTACTTCCCACAGATGCGTGAAGTCATCCTGGCTTCGGAAAGCAGTTCGATCGCATCGAAGGTGATCTCGCGAGTCTATCCATTGCTGCCGAAGGCGATGCATACGATTCTGGATCCGTATCTGAAGCAACTCGATGAGCAGTTGCCGATCGATTTCAACAATACGAATGATGGTTTCCAGGGAACGACGCCGTCGGCTCCCGCACCGCGGTCGAATCCCGCGCCATCGCCGACGTATTCGCCGAGTGACTTGTTCAATCTGACGCCGACGGCGTCGACGCCCGAGTTCGCGCCGCCGACAACCACGACCACGCCGACGCTGCCAGTTCGACGGCAGCTGCGATCGACGCCTGAGTTACTCGATCCGAACGAGTATCAGCCGCAGGCACAACCACAAGCTCAGCCACAGCCGCGACGACGCCCGGTGATGAAGGCGGCTCAGGAAGACGATCCGTTTGAAGCGGCTGATCCTGATCGGGCGGTGAGTGCGCCGAGATAGGGGAAAGATGCGAGATGAGAGTGACGAGATGAAAGTGACGAGGGGTGAGGAAGGGCAAGGAATCCGCGTCACCCGTTAATTTCATCTCGTTGCTTTGTCATCAACCCACATCGTCGAAGAGCGCGTCGACGAAGTTGTCGGGGTTGAAGAGTTCCAGGTCGTCGACCTGTTCGCCGACACCGACGTACTTGACGGGGATGCCCATGCGCTGGCGGATGGCGACGGTGACGCCTCCTTTGGCGGTTCCGTCCAGTTTCGCCAGGATGATACCGGTGCAGTTGGCGGCCTTGGAGAAGTGTTCGGCTTGATTGAGGCCGTTCTGGCCCGTGGTGGCGTCGATGACCAGCAGGCATTCGTGCGGTGCACCTGGGATCTTCTTGTCGACGACTCGACGGATCTTTTCAAGTTCCTTCATCAGGTTGGCCTGGTTATGCAGGCGACCGGCGGTGTCGATCAGCAGAACATCGACTCCTTCTTTGAGAGCTTCTTCGCAGCCAGCGAACGCGACGCTGGCGGGATCGGTGCCGCTGGGGCGAGTGACAATCGGGCAGCCGAGTCGCTGGGCCCACATTGTCAGTTGTTCGACGGCGGCCGCGCGAAAGGTGTCGCCCGCGGCGAGCATCACGGTCAGGCCTTGTGATCGGAGCAGTTTTGAAATCTTGGCGATCGAGGTTGTCTTGCCGACGCCGTTCACGCCGGTAATCAGGATCACGGTGGGTTTCTGTTCGGACATTCTCAGCGGAGACAATGGCTTATTGGGGTCCCAGGACGCTCCGTCGGTGCCACGCAGGATCCCGCGCAGCGTATCCTTGATCGTGCCCCAGATTTCCGACAGGACGACGGTCCGTCCGAAGTGCTTCTTGCGCAGTTCGCCGATGATCGCTTCCGAGGCCGCGACGCCGATGTCGGTGCGGATCAGGCGGGCTTCGAACTGCTCCAGCTTGTCGTCGTCGAGGATGTCGCCCGACTTAAAGAGGTCGCGGACATCGGTTTGCAGCAATTGTTTCGTTCGCTGCAGGCCCAGTTTCAGCTTATCAAAAAATCCCATGATCGCTTTCCGTCACGTTGCTATGGTCAATGGCAATTCGCCATCGCTGATCTAATTGAGTTTCGTCACGTTGCTGTTTCCTCGGAGCGAAAGCCACCGTGGGATGTGAAATCCAAGCAATTCGGCGGCTTCACCTTACGGTGAAAACAACTTTCGGGATGCGGATCATAAAACTCGCCCGGCCGTGGGGCAATTCCCGCCTATCCCAATGCGAGTTTCTCGACTAGAATCCTAGCGGCGGATATTGCCGATGGATCGGCATGTACGGAGGTGCGATGGATCGCGGCTGGCTAATTCTGATGCTGATTGTGGTGGGAAGCGGCTTGGGTTGCCAGGAGACCCGGTTTCTGTCCTGTCGCACCAGGCAGCCGCGCGTCGAAGCACGATCATACGATTTGCATGATCCTTTTGCGGATGAGACGATTGGTCCAGACACGGCTACTCGACCGCGAACATTTGAACTGCCTCGTAACGAGGATCGTAAGAGCTTTGATCTGCGTAACATCCAAGCTTCCGGAGGGGTCAACCCGCCCGTCCAGGCTTATCTGGGTCCCGGCGGCACCAACGTCACGGCCGGTGTGCAAACGCAGCCCATCTGGCGACAGCCACCTCGTAGCGTGCCGATTGCATCTCAGCCGGGTTTCTGGGACGACACGTCACCGCGCTACAACAACGTGGTGCCTCACTGAACTCTTGCTGTTGCGATGGCAGCCAGTTGTCGGCCGATTGTTTCTCGCCGTGTTGCTCGTCTGCGCGATGATTCAACCGGTCCTTGCTCAGCCAGTGACGACTCGCAATCTGGAATCGAAAGCGGCAGAGATGATTCTGCCCGATACGCAAAAGGCGATCGATCGCGGGTTGGCGTACCTTGCGAATCGACAGCATCCAGACGGATCGTTTGGCTCGGGTACGACTTACAAACGTAACGTGGCCGTCACCGCTCTGGCGGGAATGGCGTTCTTATCAGCGGGGCATACGCCAGGGCGCGGTACCTACGGCAAGAACGTCGATAAGGCGATCGAGTTCGTATTGTCGTGTGCGAAGCCGTCAGGCTACATCGTGCGCGACGATAGCACGGGGCATGGGCCCATGTATGGACATGGGTTCGCAACGCTCTTTCTGGCGGAAGTCTATGGCATGAGTCCCAGCAAGGACGTGCGAGACAAGCTGAAGGGGGCGGTGCAATTGATCGTCAATTCGCAGAACCGCGAAGGGGGTTGGCGTTATGATCCTGATGGGAAAGATGCTGATGTCTCGGTGACGGTTTGCCAGATGATGGCGCTGCGAGCGGCTCGTAACTGCGGGATCGCAGTGCCGAAGACGACCGTCGACCAATGTGTCGAGTATGTGAAGAAGTGCCAGAACACGGATGGCGGGTTTCGTTACCAATTGCTGATGCGGCCGCAGAGTGACTTTCCACGTTCGGCTGCTGGCGTGGTGACGCTGTATACGGCCGGGATGTCGGAAGGCCGCGAGATCGACCGAGGCTTGGCGTATCTGCTGCGATTCCCACCGGGAGGCGATCTGGTTCGCTATGACGCTCACTATTTCTATGGACAGTACTATGCCGTCCAGGCGATGTGGCATGCCGGGGACGAGCGGTGGCAGCAGTGGTATCCTTCGATTCGCGATGAATTGACGAAGCGTCAACTTCCCGAGGGAAGTTGGTCCGATTCCTTGATCAACAGCGAATACGCGACCGCCATGGCCTGCCTGGTGCTGCAGATGCCCAACAACTACCTGCCGATTTTTCAGCGATAGTTATGCATACACGGATTGAATTGGGACTGCTGGTCTGGGGCGTGTTGGCAGTGCAAGCTGCCGCCGCGGAAGTCGTGACCATCACTGATGCGTCGGGAAAGACGACTGCCGATGCCATGCTGACGGATTGGTCTGCCGAGCAGGTGGTCGTGCAGGCGGCAGCTGCGGTGACGTTGCCTCTGGATGACCTGTTGTCGATGACCTTTCATCACGAAGCCTTGCCGCTGGCGGGCGGTGATCCGCTGGTGATTCTGGCAAGTGGCGATCGCCTGGTCGTGCGGCCGGTCGGTGTGTTCGAAGATGTGCTGACAGCGACGTGGTCCAGGATTGCGTCGAGGTCTGCTTTGAAATTGCCGCTGGAAAATGTGTCGGCGATCATCTTCGATCTGCCGGCCGCGATGGATGACCGGCAGCGATTGTTTGCCGATCTGCAAACGATTCCGTCTGGTGAAGATGTGGTGCTGTTGGCGAACGGCGATCGGGTGAAGGGGGAATTTGAACGGCTGGACGGCGCGTTCGTGCAACTGAAGAGTCCCTCGGGATTGCTCAAGATCGATCGCAGTCGAGTCCAGGCGATTCGCATCAACCCGGATCTGACGAGTGCTCCCAAGATGGAAGGGCGACGCCAAGTGATCTCGCTGCGAGATGGGTCGCGGTTCACAGCGAGCAGCGTTCAGCTCTTGGACCGCGAATTGAAATGCACCACGTTCGCGAAGCAGGATTTTCTGATACCAGTCGCTGATTGCCTGGCGTGCCACGTCTACGGGGCTCGCGCGATTCCGCTCACGGATCGCGAACCGATTGAGACCGTGTTCGTTCCTTACCTTTCCAGTCAGTGGCCTGTGATCAAGAATGCCAACGTCCTGCGCGGGCCACTGGCCTTGCGCGGCGTGGCCTATAGCACTGGTTTGGGGGTGCATAGTCGATCTTTGGTCACCTATCAACTCGGCCCCCAGGATCGCGAGTTTCGAGCTGTGGTTGGGATCGATGACAGTGCAGGCGGGAAGGGGAGTGTCCGATTCAGTATCGAACTGGACGGCAAACGAGTCTGGGACAGCCCGGAGCTGACAGGGAAATCGCAGCCCTTGCTAGTCCGTCCCATCTTGCTCACCGATGCCAAGAAGCTAACTCTGATTGTCGACTTCGGCGCGAATGCGGATATCTCAGACTATGCGGATTGGTGTGATGCGGTGTTGATTCGGTGAGAGGACTCGCTGTTTCATCTTCCAGGTTAATGCTGGGCCACTGGTGCATTCAATGCCAAGTCTGGCTCTCCGGCTCGAATTTATCGCTGGTGGTATAGCGGATTTTCTTTTGCCGGGCTCCAGCCGGCATCTGTGTCTGCCACTGGCTTCAAGCTGGTGGTCACGAGCCCTCCGTTGCTCTTCTTTTTAGCCGGACTTCAGCCGGCTTTCTTGTCTTTGATCGGCTAGAGCGAACGGAGTTTGATGAAGAGGAAGCCGGCTGAAGCCGGCTGAAGCCGGCTGAAGCCCGGCAAGAAGAGGGCCAGAAGACGGTTAAGGACTGCCGCTCGCGCCGGTGGCCCGGTCGACTTTCACCGTCTTTGTCGCCGGGATGAACTCGATGCGGCGGCCGCTGGCTTCGTGGCGGCGGCCGTGTTTTTGCTACTGGGCGATAGTGGCAGTATGGTTTGCGTAAGAAAGCATGTACAGACCCTTCGCGCCGTCGTAGCTGATCTCGCTGGCATTCGCATAAAAGCCTCGGCCTTCGATGCGGGCATTCACCTTGCCCACCAACTGCTGATAATCCTCGGGATGATTCGGCCCCTTGGAATGGTGCGAGAACTCCAGTTCGTCGCAGCGCATGCTGCCTGCCAGTGGCGGAAGATGATCCGCATCGATCTTGTCGGTCAGCCGCTCGACAGGGCCATGCACAATCAGGACCGAGTCGTAGAACGTCGAGCTTTGTTCAAGAATCTTGCCGATCATGCGCCCCTTTAAATAAAAAAGAGTGAATGTACACTCGGAACTGAC
>CBIHQO010000129.1:0-11141 GCA_966211735.1 uncultured Schlesneria sp. | reverse complement strand
TCTGGTGGCAAGGCTTGCACAACCGCCTTTTGCTTGGCGTCGGCCGCTAGTTTATCTTGTTGGGCTTTCTGAGCCTGAGGATTGAAGGCGCGGCGTCCGCCGAATTGCCCAAAAGCGACTGGAGAACTGATGACCAGCAGGCCGAGCACCAAGATGCATCGGTACCGTAGAGCCGACTGCAATTTCCACCCAACTCGCGTGATGGTCATGGTTTGCCTCAATGTCTCTCGACGAGACAAAGTCTTTGCCGTCCAGTAGAGCCTAACGGGTTCGCCCGCAAAGTCTTCCGATCATGAACTGTACGGTATTTCACCTACAGAAGAAACAAATTCACCTTTGGGAAAAGACGGAAGTCGCGAGATCGTTGCAGGTTGAAAACGGCTTCGTTACACTTCTCGGTCCGCCGGAGGCCCGTCTTTGCCGGGCAATGGTGGTTGATGGAGTCCGCGTTTCGCGCGACTGCGACGCTGCTGAGAACGCGTGGCTGCGAGTTTTCATTCGACAACACCTGAATTCTCGCGAATTCAGCAATCAAGTTGAGTCTGTATTTTTTCGGTTTGAAAGGCACAGTGCGACATGTCAAAGGAAGCGAAGCTGGTCGTCGAACCACGCACGGAAATGGGTTCGGCTGCTTGCCGACGACTCCGCGAGCGAGGGTTCGTTCCTGGAAACGTCTATGGACACAACGCACCGCCGGTCTCCGTGGTCATGTCGTCTGACGTGTTGCGACCGATCCTGAAGTCGGGTGCCCACGTTGTTGATCTCGAAGTTTCGGGGAAAAACGACAAAGCGATCATTCGCGAAGTGCAATGGGACGTGTTCGGAAAGGAAATCCAACACATCGATCTCCTTCGCGTTGATCCGAACGAGCGCGTGAACATCACCGTGCCGATCGAACTGAAAGGAACCGCGCCAGGGGTTCTGGGTGGCGGTATCCTCGAACACATGCTGCATCAGGTTGTCATTGATTGCCTGGCTTACCAGATTCCAGACTCGATCCCTGTTCGCATCACTGCCCTGCAACTGGGGCAAGCGATTCACGTTAAGGAATTGGAGCTTCCCGAAGGCTGCCACGTACACGCTCAGCCAGATGCTGTTGTCGTCCACGTCGTGAAGCTTCAGGAACGCGAAGCAACCGCAGCGGAAGGCGGCCCAGCCGAACCGGAAGTCATCGGCAAGAAGCCTGACGCCGATGCTGCTGCGGACGACAAGAAGGACGATAAGAAAAAGAAGTAAGACTCGACTGAACTTTCACGGAATAGAAGTCGTGGAAGTTCAATCGGTTGAAATGGTTGTGGAGGGAGCCGATGAAAATCGTCGTCGGCTTGGGGAATCCCGGCAGCAAGTACGAGGGGACTCGTCACAATGTCGGGTTTGACGTGCTCGCAGAGTTAGCTCACCGCTGGCATGGCCCCAAACCCAAGGCAAGGTTTGAGGCCAACCTGACGGAGATCCTGTGCGGGTCGGAAAAGCTGCTACTGCTTGCTCCACAGACATTTATGAATCTAAGCGGACGCAGTGTTCAGCAAGTGGTCAAGTTTTATCAGACTCCACTATCCGATCTGATTGTGATCGGTGATGACCTGAATCTGAAGGTGGGGCAGATTCGCTTGCGGGCCTCGGGGTCTGCGGGTGGGCAAAAGGGACTGCAGAGTATCCTGAGTTGCCTGAGCAGTAATGAGATTTGCAGGGTGCGAATCGGGATCGGGCGTCCTCCAGCCGAAATGGACGCTGCCGATTACGTGCTGGGTCGCTATCGAAAAGATGAAATTGATGTGATTGACGCGGCGACGCGGAAGGCGGCATCGGCTGTTGAAGCCTGGGCTGCGGACGGAATTGACGCCGCGATGAATAGATATAACGGGGAAGTAGAGTCAGAGACCTCTGACTGAGGTTCGATGTGGCGATCGGCAGCAGGTTGCAAATTGCCGTGAATGCGGTACAACTATTGGGTTCCGGACGCGACCAGAACCATTCCATCATTTAGCACAACAGAATTCGCAGTTAGTTGCTGCAGGCAGCATTCAATCGAAGGGGATTTATCTTGTCCGAGTATATGTACGAGGGGATGTTTCTGCTGGACAGCAACCGGTTTGCGGCTGATCCCGATGGCGTTCAAGGCCAGGTGAAGGGTCTTCTGGACCGCGTCGGAGCCAGTATCGTCGCTTCCCGCTCATGGCAGGAAGGGAAGCTGTGCTATCCCATCGAAGGACATCGCAAAGGCCTATATTTCCTGGCCTGCTTCAAGATGGACGGCGAGCAGATGGTCGAGCTGAACCGTTTGTGCAAGCTGAACGACACGGTTCTGCGCCAGTTGGTGATTCGCCATCCGAAGGTGATCTTCGATGCCATGGTCGAAGCATTGACGTCGCACGACGGTGCTCTGCACAGCCCCGAACAACGTCCTGATCCTCGCGATCCACGTGCCAACTATGGCGAACGCGAACGAGTTCCCGAAGGGGTTGAAGAAGAACGATAACCCTTAAGTTGATCCGCTGCCAGCGATGAGCTGTGGCGGTATTGACTGCAGGTAAGGACCACCGTCATGGCTAGCTTCAATAAAGTGATTCTCGTCGGAAATCTGACTCGCGATCCGCAGGTCAAGTACACCACGGGCGGCACTGCCGTCACTGAAATTGGATTGGCAGTCAGTCGTCAGTGGTTCGATAAGCAGGCGAATCAGAAGAAAGAAGAAACCACGTTTGTGGACATCACTTTGTGGGGTCGCACGGCAGAGATTGCTGGCGAATACCTTGCCAAAGGACGACCGGTCTTGATTGAAGGCCGGCTACAACTGGATTCGTGGGACGATCGCGAAACAGGACAGAAACGCAGCAAACTGCGAGTCGTCGGTGAGAACATGACGATGCTTGGTTCGCGAGGCGATGGCGGCGGAGGTGGTGGTGGGCCGGCAGGAGGCGGAGGTGGACGCGGGGCTGGTGCTCCACGCCAGGATTCGGGGCCAATTGACCAGGGCCCGAGCGATTTTGGCGGCTACGATGAACCTTCGGGTGGTGGTCCGGTCGACGAAGTCCCCTTCTAAGAACGACAACGAGCTGACAGCTCGAGACAATTCAATTTCACTTTTATGTTCGGCGGATGTCGAACCAGATTCACGGAACAGCACGATGGCACGCAGTACTCATACCGCTTCAGGCCGCCCACGCGTCTCTCGGAACATTGAACTCCTGCTGGCAGAAGATGTCGAATCGCTCGGCAAGCGTGGAGAAATCGTTCGCGTGAAGCCGGGCTATGCTCGCAACTATCTGTTGCCGAATGGCTTCGCCACGATGGCGACCGAAGCCAACAAGCGAGCGGTGGTGCGACACACCGACAAGCTGGCCAAGCTGTTTGAACAGAAGATGAAGGATATGCAGTCGCGAGCCGACGCCATCGGCAAGTACAGCGTCACGCTGGAAGCCAATGCCAACGAAGAAGGCCACCTGTACGGCTCGATCATGGGTCCGGATATCAGCAAGGCTTTGAAGACCGCGGGCTATGCAGTCGAACCAGATCACGTGCGACTCGATGGTCCGCTCAAGGAACTGGGGATGTACACGGTCAAGATTCAGTTGCATCCTGAAGTGAAGACCGAAGTCAAAGTCTGGGTGGTTCCTGCCGCCAAGAAGTAAACCTGCACGACAAGTCGATAAATTAAAGCGGCGTTCCGTTTACCGGGACGCCGCTTTTTTCACGGTTGCCGATGCCGCTTTTTTCAAGGCGGGCATCGTGAGCGAAGCCCGTTGGAATCGACTACAATGGCGTTTTGACCATTGCCCCTGCTGACGCGATGTCAGGTTTCGCATAAGGCTG
The DNA here is from genome assembly GCA_966211735.1 of uncultured Schlesneria sp. GTDB lineage: Bacteria > Planctomycetota > Planctomycetia > Planctomycetales > Planctomycetaceae > Schlesneria. The sequence goes on along the minus strand of CBIHQO010000129.1, from coordinate 7,328 downwards.
ATTCATGGCCGGACCAAAGCCCCTTGGTGATTTCTCTGGTGCGCATCTCCCGCCACAAAATCTGGTTGCCGAGCGTAGCGTGCTTGGCAGTATTTTGTTGGAGAATATGTCGATCGATGAAGTGGGCGACGTCCTGAAGGCAGAGCACTTCTACAGCGACGTCCATGCCATCATCTATACTGCCATCATGAAAATGAACGAATCGACCGTGAAGGTTGATGCCGTGACTTTGGCGGAAGAGTTGGATCGGCGCAATCAACTCGAAGACATAGGGGGCGTTCCCTACATTCTGGAGCTGTTAGAGGCGGTGCCGCACGCGGCACATGTGAAGTACTATGCGGAAATCGTGCGGGACAAGTGGATTCAGCGATCGCTGACCAATGTCTGCACCGAAGTCCTTCGCGACTGCTATGAAGGCTCTGACGACACGGCCGATGTTCTGTCGAAAGCCGAGAATGGGATCTTTTCCATCCTGGAAAATCAGGAGATTGGTCAAAAGATTGCGATGGAAGACATCATGATGGCCACCCTGGACCGCATTAATGCGCGAATGGGAAAAGAAGGTTCCATCAGTGGACTTCCGACTGGCTTCGTTGATCTCGATCGTCAGACGAATGGATTCCAGGAAGCGGAGCTGGTGATCCTGGCGGCTCGTCCTTCGATGGGGAAGACGGCTTTCGTCTGTAACATCGCAGAATGGTGTGCAGGGGCGGGTGAGACGGCGACCTTAATCTTCAGTCTGGAACAGTCAAAACTAGAGCTCGCAGAGCGCTTCTTGTGCATCCGGGCCAAGCTGGACGGACATCGGCTGCGCAAGGGCCAATTGGAACCCGACGAACGCCATGCGCTGCTTGAAGCCTCGTCCGAGCTGAGTCGTATTCCCCTGTTCATTGATGATCATCCGGGACGTACCGTCGGGCAGATCAGCGCGATCTGCCGTCGACTGAAACGCCGCAACAATCTTGGGCTGGTTATTATCGACTACCTCCAACTGATTGAGCCTGAAGACAAGCGGGCGAATCGCGAGCAGCAAATCGCGCAGATTACTCGGCGATTGAAGGGGATTGGCAAGGAATGTCGATTGCCCATCATCGCGTTGTCGCAGTTGAACCGCGGGGTTGAGTTGCGGGAAGACAAACGGCCACGTCTGGCAGACCTTCGCGAAAGCGGTGCTATCGAACAGGATGCCGACATCGTCATGTTCCTGCATCGACCTGATGCTTATAACCCGGAAGACCGGCCTGGCCTGGCCGAGATTGTTGTCGCGAAGCACCGCTCTGGTCCCACCGGCATCGTCAACCTGCAATGGCGTCGTGAATCGATGCGTTTTACCGACTACGACCCGATGCTCGACGGCGGCGGTTCGGCGAACTTTTAAGCTGCGCCCTGACACGGAATGCGCTTCATTTCCACGACAGAAGCTGGCATCATCGCGGTGGGTTGATTTCGCTCGCGGGGGGATTTCGCCATGCTTCAGCGATTGACTGTTGTTGGACTGATCTTGTGCAGCATTCGCATGGCCAACTGCCAGGAGAAGCCAGATCCAATCAAGGCCGCTGCGAACCGCGGATTGGCAGTGCTGGAACGCAGCGCGCGAGCTTATCCGTCGAATCAGTCGTGTTTTTCTTTCCATCATCAGACTCTGCCGCTGCTGAGCATGTCCACCGCCAGGGATGCAGAATTGACGGTTGACGATGATCTCTTCAGAGCTCAGCGATCGTTGACTCGGAAGAGCTTTGAAAAGCAGCAGACGCGGCTGGCAAAAGGGGAACATGTCGGTGGTCGGTCCGCGACTGTGAGCTACGGGCTGTGGGCTCTCAAGATCACTGACGACAAGCCTGACGAACTGAGCGAAGCGATGACATCGTACCTGCTGAAATCGCAGCAGGCAGACGGTTCCTGGAAGCCCCCTTCGAGTCGTCCCCCGCTAGAGACTTCATCGGTCAGTTGTACTGTGCTGTCGGCCGTCGGTGTGAAGCGATTCGCAAGTTCATCGCAGCTTGAAGAATCGACTGCGGCTATTAAGCGGTCATATGAATGGATGCAAATTGCCTCTCTAGAGGATCAGGAAGATCTCAACTTCGCGCTCTGGGGCGAACAACTTCTGGGAACCAATGAAGCTCGTCGAGGCGATCTGCGGGATCGAGTAATCGCGCGGCGACATGTCGACGGAGGCTGGAGTCAAACTGCGGACCTGACGAGTGATGCCTATGCGACTGGTCAGACGCTGTATGTTCTGGCGGAAACGGGCCTCTCATGCCAAGAGGCAGTCTTTCGCGAAGGGGCGGCATTCCTGATGGAAACGCAACACGAAGATGGATCGTGGCATGTTGTAACGCGGTCAAAGCCAATCCAGCCTTGGTTCGACAACGGCGATCCCTATGACAAAGACCAGTTTATTTCGATTGCTGCGACAGGCTGGGCAACAGCCGCGCTGGCCAAGTCGCTGCGCTAAAAACTGATGCCAGTTGCCGATTGCGCCGGGCATTTTCGAACAAAAAGTAGTGCTGAGACGCCAGCTTTCGCTTGCAATCAATCCTCGTTGATTGTTCAATCGCTGTGCTTTTTAAAAGAAGCACATATTGCGGCACAATTAGACAGTCTTGGCAAACATTCCGGAGTTACACAGATGATGAAGAACTGTTTGTTGACGGGAACGATCGCGATCTTCGCTTGCTGTTCGTTGGTTGGACTGGCTCAGGACGGAGCCAAGACCGCGCCGAAGACAACAGTCGCCGCCAAGGAGGAAGCGAAGCCAGACGCCAAGAAAGGCCGTCTGCCGGCACAGTACGGCAAGCTCGGTCTGACAGATGCGCAAAAAACTAAAATCTATGGCGTGCAAGGGAAATACGAGGATCAACTCGACGCGCTGGAAAAGCAGATCAGCGATCTGAAGGCCAAACGCGATCATGAAGTCGAGGCCGTTCTGACAGATGATCAGCGGAAGATCTTGAAGGCTCTGGTCGAATCGAAGGACAAATCGGACGCCAAGGCTGAACCGGTAAAAGCCGAGCCAGCGAAAGAAGCCAAGAAGTAACGGTCCCCTGCCCCGTCAGCCGAACTCGTAGTGAGTTCGGCTGATTTCATTTCTGCAACGCCGATTGGCGACCTCAAGTCCGATAGCTAAGCTCTGCTGATGTTCGCCACCCCTATCGATGAGCAGATTCTCTTAGCCCGCCCTGCGAAGGAGTCGCTTGATCCTTGGAAGCCGGCCGCGTTCCTGGTTGAGTCCGAGCGATCTCTTGCTGGAGTCGTCGAACCGGTCGCCACTCTTTTTCTCACGAATCGCGAGTGCCAGTTCCGCTGCACGATGTGTGACCTGTGGCGGTACACGCTTGACGAGAAAGTGCCCGCTGGGGCCATCCCGGCTCAGATCGAATACGCTCTGCAGCGACTACCCCAGGCCAGGCAGGTCAAGCTCTACAATGCTGGCAACTTTTTCGATGCGCAGGCGATACCCCCAGCGGACTACGATGCGATCATTGATCGTGTCCGCTCATTCCAATCGGTAATTGTCGAAAACCATCCGCGACTGACTGACGATCGTTGCGTGCGGTTTCGCGATAGGTTGGAGACCCGATTCCAGATTGCGTTAGGGTTGGAAACGATCCACCCCGAAATCTTGCCTCGCTTGAACAAACGCATGGATGTGTCCGACTTTGACCGGGCCACAGCATTTCTTCGCAGCAATGACATCGACGTGCGAACATTCCTATTGCTCAAGCCACCTGGCTTGAACGAGCAGGAGGGGATTGATTGGACTCTCCAGTCCATCCAGCATGCTTTCGAAGTCGGAGCGCAGTGTTGCAGTGTGATCCCCACGCGAGTGGGGAATGGATTCATGGAGCAACTCCAGGCCGCAGGCGAGTTCTCGCCCCCAACGATTCGAAGCATGGAACAGGTTCTGGAATGTGCATTGGAAGGAGGAGGCGGTTTAGTTCTGATGGATCTGTGGGACGTTGAACGATTCTTCGATTGCCCTCAGTGTGGTCCCGCGCGAGCGGACCGTATTCGCCGGATGAATCTGTCGCAAGTCGTAGAACCACGCATCAACTGTGAATGCCGCTGTGATTGAGCTCGAAACCGAGATTGCCATCGTGGGGGCCGGATTCAGCGGCAGCCTGTTATCGCTGCTGCTGAAGCAGATTGGCTTGCGCTGCGTGTTGATTGATCGAGGTTCTCATCCGCGATTCGCGATCGGCGAATCGTCGACACCGATCGCAAACTTCGTGCTGGCCGACTTAGCTCGCCGCTACAATTTGCCTCAGCTCATTCCGCTGGCCACTTATGGCAGTTGGAAGCGTGACTATCCCGAAATCGTTTGTGGTCTGAAGGTAGGATTCAGCTACTACCATCATGCGATTGGGCAACAGTTCCAGCCTCGCGCCGATCACGCGAACGAACTTCTGGTCGCCGCGAGCGCAGGGATAGAGGATGCTGATACGCACTGGTTGCGATCCGACTTCGATCAGTTCCTGGCGCGGGAAGCTGTTCGAGCGGGTATTCCCTATTTTGATCAAACGAACATCGAGCAGGTCCACGCGAACAACAGTGAGTGGAACCTGGTTGGATCGCGGCTTGGCGAAGCCATGACGCTGAAAGCCGATCTCCTGATTGATGCCTCGGGCGATGGCGGGTTGTTGTCAAAGCAGTTGGGGATCGACAATCATCCCGCTGGCCTGCAGACGCAATCACGCTCGCTGTTTTCGCACTTCAAGAATGTGAAGCGTTGGCACGATCTGTATCGATCATGGGGCGGCGACACATCCGTCCACCCCTATCCTTGCGATGACTCTGCTCTGCATCATGTTTTCAAGGGGGGCTGGATGTGGGTGTTGCCATTCGATAACGGCATCACCAGCGCCGGTTTTTCGCTCGATCCCAAGCTCTTCCCGCTCGACCGAGCGGTCTCTCCGGAAGCGGAGTGGGCGGGAATGATGCGATTGCTGCCCTCCGTTGCCGAGCAGTTTCGCGATGCTGAGCCCACAGTGGCATGGCGTCAGACGGATCGCATCCAGAGGCGTCTGCAACGATCGGCGGGGCCGAACTGGGTCATGCTGCCCACAGCTGCCGCATTTTTGGACCCGTTTTTTTCGACGGGGAATTCGTTCACGCTGGTCGGAATCGACAGACTCATGGCCATGCTGGAGCGTTCATGGAAGCGGCCAGACTGGAACGACCAGATGCTGGCTTATGATCGCCAACTCCAGCAGGAAGCGGAAATACTTGACCTGCTCGTGAGCGGGTGTTTTCGCAGTTTTGGCGATTTCGAACGAACGGCCGCGATGTCGATGTTTTACTTCATCGCGGCCACCTGGTCCGAATCGGAACAACGCGCCGGCCGTCGGGGACGGGGGGCGGCGTTTCTGTGTGCGGACCAAGGCGATTTCAAGAGGGCGCTGATACGGGCGGTCGATGAAGTGGACAACCCGTCGATTTCGACACGAGAGTTCGTGAGCCGAGTTCACTCGGCGCTGGTCCCCTTCAATCGAGTGGGCCTCTGCGATCCGGCCAAGCGGAATATGTACGATTTCATTCCCTGACAGGCGCATCTCAGGGCTGAATAGCGATGTCGACGATCTCACCAAGAGATTGGGAGCTTCACGATTGACAACACTGAGGGCCTCAAATGCGAAACGCCCCGTGGTCATCGGGAACCACAGGGCGTTTTGCGTAAATCAAAAATTCAATCGGGATTAGTAGCGTCCGCCGCCACCGCCTCCGCCGTATCCACCGGAGCGACCACCACCGCCACCTCCGCCGTAACCGCCACCACCTGATCGACCACCACCACCACCGGAACGACCGCCACCGCCGCCGCTTTCGCGAGGACGTGCTTCGTTCACTGTCAGCGAACGACCCATGAAGTCGGTGCCATTGAGCGCCGAGATAGCCGCCTCACCACCATCAGACATCTCGACGAATCCGAAACCTCGGGACCGGCCAGTTTCACGATCGGAAACTACCTGTGCCGAAGTCACATTCCCATGCTGACCGAACAATTCTCGCAGATCGTCGGCCGTGCAACTAAATGACAGATTACCCACATACAGATTCTTGCTCATCGTCGTCCTTTTGCAGAGCCCCGAAGGCTCTCTAAAAACATGTGACATCCGCCGCCAATGGCGGGGAAGATCGAAACCAGTTCAGCGACGACAAACCGCGACTACCGACACCGACACCACTGATTTCCCGATAAATCAATGCGACGAGCAGAAGCAAACGGACATGACTGAGGCCGAGGTGCGTCACCGTGCTTGACGATCTTGGACGCCGCAAGAGAGAACTCGTGCAAGCGGGCGAGACGAAAGGTGGGTGGGCGAAAATGGCATTCATCTTCCTATTCCGGCAGGTCCACTGACTGCCGAAGTGAAAGATTTATGGCAAATTTCGCGGCAAATTGGAATCCCGACTGACGCATTTTTGCGAAAGTGCCTTTTGATTTGTTAACGGCCCAATCAGTGAATTCGGCCGCTTCGGTTTCTACAGGGCCGCTCCCCCCTGTGTAGGCGACGAATTCGCGGTGTGTTTCATCACGCGGCCGCAGTTGTAGAATCAAACAACCGGCGATGCGGCGAGTGGGCCCTGTCTGGATTTCTCGTTCCCAAGCTCCAGCTTGGGAACGCCAGTCTTCGAAGCTCCGCTTCGCCGTCAGTCTCAGCCGATTGAGAACACGACAACGACGCCCCTACATCCAGTCGGTCACCACCTCGATCAATCCAGGTTGACGGGCATAGTTGCGGGCGCTGGAGTATCTCCAATGCACGGGATCATCGACGTATCCGCGTGTCACCGGATTGTTGTGCGTGTATTCCAGCTTCTGCCACATCATATCGTCGTCCTGAATTTGTTGCGGATGACTCCCTTCCTGCCAGACTTGATACGTGCTTTCCGTTTTGTGACCCGACTTGTGCGCCTTGAGTTGGCGGAGCACGACATCTTCACCTCGCCGTTCCAATAGATCGATAATTTGGTGTGCCGTGAAGCTCTTGACGCTCTTCAGGACATTGGAAAGATTGGGAGCACGAGCGATCAGGTGGAGATGATTCTCCAGCACAACGAACCCAAGAATCTGCAGTGCCGATTCCCGCTGATGATACCGCCACGCTTCGAGCACAATCTCGACGGCCTCTTTTCGCGTAAAGATTGGCAACCACTCCACGATCGTGTGTGTGAGAAAGTAGGGATACTCTGTTTCAAAGATCTTGTATCGAGATCGCGTCACGTTGGGACCCCCAGCGTAGAGTCGATGCTGATGTTGAACGTCGATCAAGACTGACCGCGAAGCGGAGCTTCGAAGACTGGCGTTCCCAAGCTGGAGCTTGGGA
>CBIHQO010000128.1:0-11152 GCA_966211735.1 uncultured Schlesneria sp. | reverse complement strand
TCGGCGAATGGTGTCGCGGGCGGGGGGGGGGGCCCCCCCCCCCCCCACCCCGCGGGGCGTGTGGTGGGGGGGGGGCCCCCACCCCGCCGACACGCCCGACCGAAGGTCTCCTCTTCTCCCAGACGGGCGCAGCAACAAGCGCGCGGAAAGTTCATCCGTGGCGAAAACTCTTCTGTGTTTTCGTCTCTCCGCTCGATGCCACGTCCTAAAACCCCGCCAACACCACTTTCCCCACCGCTCGACCACTCTCCACCAGAGCATGCGCCTGCTTCAAATTCGCCGCGTTGATCAAACCCAGGTTCGTCTTGCACGTCGAACGAATGCGGCCCGCGTCCACCAGGGCCGCCACCTCGTTCAGCAGCTTTCCCTGCTCGGCCATGTCGTCGGTTTCGAATAGCGCCCGAGCGAACATGAATTCCCAATGCAGCGACAGGCATTTGGGCTTCAGCCTGTTGATATCCAGCGGCCTGGCGACATTCTCAATCAGCCCCAGGGCCCCCTGAGGCTGCATCACCTCCAAAATGTCATCGATGTAGTCCTCGGTCCGAGTCAGACTCAGCACGTACTTCACACCGGCGGGCGCGATCGACTTCACCTGAGCCGCCATCGGCTGACGATGATCAATCACATGGTGAGCCCCCATCTCTCGAGACCACGCCACGGTCTCGGGTCGAGACGCCGTTGTGATGACCGTCAGCCCCGTCAACTGACGAGCCAGTTGAGTCGCAATCGAACCAACTCCCCCGGCCCCTCCAATGATCAGCATCGCACCACCCGACGAACCGCCGCGACGAATATTCATCCGATCAAACATCAGTTCCCAGGCGGTGATCGTCGCCAGCGGCAGCGCGGCCGCCTCGGCAAAACCAATCGATTTCGGCTTACGACCGACAATCCGAGCATCAACCGCCTGATACTCCGCATACGACCCGCTGCGGTTGATCGACCCGGCGTAATACACCTCGTCACCGACTTGGAAATCAGTGACCTCCGCCCCCACCTCAACCACCACCCCCGCCGCATCCCAACCCAGGATCGTCCCACCACCCTCCACCCGCTTCGGCCCCCCGCCACCCCGAATCTTCGTATCCACCGGATTCACAGAAATCGCCCGCACCTCCACGAGCAAATCCCGCGGCCGCAAACTCGGACGTTCAACCGTCACATCGATCAAACTGTTCTCATGACCGATCGGCAACGGCTCGTTAAACGCAATGGCTTTCATCAGTATCACTCCGCGACATCAGTGGCCAGGGGTTCTTCGATGGCTACACCAACTCTGAAGTTAGGTGCGGATCTCTGCAACTACTCTTCAAAGAGCGCCGAACGGTTCCTTGAGTCAAAGACACCACCGCCGACCCCACCTAAAGTCCGCACTGAAACTTATGTCCTCTGCGGCCGTTGCCGAACGAAGGGTGGGTGTAGCAACGTCATGCAGGATCGTCGCAGCCAAAGAAACAGAGGCGCTTGTAGGAGCCTTAATTCGTGGGCTTCACAGTAACGAGGTCACCGCGGGTTACGAACGCATTAGGTTTTAAAATTGACTGTCGGAAGATGTCGTCCGATATACCCGACTATAACTCTTCGATCTTGCTGATTTCCTGAGTCTATTCCAAGAAAATAAATTCGCAAATTGAAGGCTTTAATCTTGGAATGCGTCGTGATCGTTCGCCGAATACCATCGTGGCATCTGAAAATCCGTTGATTCGCCAGCAAAGGCTCTGCCATCGTCTCGGGGCTTTCGTCAGTCCAGTCGATCCCAACGGGAATAAACGCCCCGCCTGTCCACAATTCACAAGTTTCGTTCAATGTTCTCAGGTGCTCATAAACCTTTACTAAAGCCGGATTGCCGTGGCTGAGAGAGCAGAGGTACGACTTGGTGCCATTGCTGAAGTCGAGTCGGGGAAGCAGCGCAATGCGTCGATCCCATAGATCCTCGCCATTCGCTATCGCCTTCTCAGATTGTATCTTCGAAGTCAGCCAAGCGGTCCGCGAAGCGACTTGCTGCTGAGAGGTTATGCAGCAAATCTGCGCCACTTCTTCAACTACATCGGTACTATCGAGGTAAACGATCTTCACAGGCACTGGATCGTCAGCAAACTCCTCAATTCCATCCAAGCCTACTGCGGGTGAATCAGCAAGGTGAGCGACGCCAAATCCTTTCGCCAAGGTCTCTCCGTGATAGCACTCAAATTCGCCATCAGCCATGTGATGATCCCATAAATCGTCTAAATATGGTGCTCGTGACGCAATCTCTAACAAGAATTTACGATACTCTTCGGATACGAAGTCGCGATCTCGAATCCAATTCTCAACTACATAACCGTCGGCCAAAGTGTGTTGGCGAAAGCCTCTAGGCACGCGAAGTAACGTCTGCTTTGAGATCGACTTCAGGCTCGACAGAACTTGCACAAAGCGAACCATTCTTTGGCGTGCCAAATCGACGCTCGGCGACAGCTGGTTCAGCGAAAGCTCGTTAAGCATCGTGTCCATTGAGGCAAGCCTTATTATAGAAGCTCTAGTGCATCTTCCCATTGATCAAAGAAGCCGGCAGGCCACAGATCTATTCTGCCATCCGCATCCAACTTTGGCGACTGCACGCGATGCGACAGTTGGCCAGACGACTTTTGCCTTTCGAAGAACAACAAGGAAATGTCACTTGGTAGTACCTGCTTACGCTTAGCCGAAAGACGCACGCCATTTAAGACATGTTCACTGTGTGTCTCCACAATCACTTGAACACCCGCCGATGCAACCTGTGAGATTAATCTCCCAATCGCAACTTGACCATGAGGGTGCAAATGCGCCTCGGGATTCTCGATAAGAACCAAAGTGCCCGGAGATGCGGTTACGAGTGCTACAATGACCGGAAGCACGTAAGAGAGTCCAAAACCCACATTTGGTGGACTGAACAGTCGTGATTGTGGCATCCCAGCATCGAATTCAAATCCAAGTCTTAGCTTGCTAATCTCTGGGAATGGCAACGTTGTGAGCTGACTACCAGGTGAAATTTCACCGAACCATGCATTGACCTGCGATCCAATAGTTGCATCAACCGCTTCCGGATGGCACACCTCCTTGATCGCTAACTTGTCTCGATATTGATCTAAGAATGCGACAGCATACCTCCCATCTGGCCCCATTTGATACTGCTGACCGACTTCATAATAGGACATATCGTATATTGCGCGCGGTCCAACGCGTTCGGCAGCAAGGTAATGAAACTGATTACCGAACAATGGCAATCCCGGAACAAGTCCGGGCTCAGCTGTCACTTCCAATACGTCGGAGTGCGGATTGTCATAAGCGAAGCGCCAATCATACCTGCCGCCTTTACCATTTAGCGCGAAGCCAACCTCATCCACCTCGGCGGAACGGTTGAGCACATCCGATGCTGTTCCCAGCGATACAAGTTGTCCATTGAGAAGTAGCCCTCGACCCGGGAGCATCTGCTGCAGCACGCTTTGCCTTAAAAGCAAGAGCGATTGAATTACGGTTGACTTACCAACCCCGTTCAAGCCGGAGAGAACTGTCAGAGGCCTAAGTGCAATTTGTTGGGAGCTGAAGCATTTGAAATTTGTGAGAGTAATTTCAGTTAGCATTACGTCACCTCTGCCAGCGGAAAAACAATGGATTCGATCGACTTAAATCGAAGACGCACCTTGGCAACATCGGCCGTCCCTTGACTAATCGCACGTACGAACTCGTCATCGTCCATTAGGTCAAACGATTTCTGTTTCACTTCAGCGCGCCTGTCTATGATGCGAATAGATTGCGCAGGCGTCAAACGACCCAGCGTGACAGACCATGCTTCGAATAGAGCTTTGTTAATTGGACTACGAGGTTGGTCTTCAAACTGACATTTTCGGAAGGTGTGGCGACCGAATATAATATGGGACATGTCCATCGCTTGCTTAAAGCGCTTTGTGAGAGGGGCGTATCGCGCCATTTCCAGGTTCAGCCGGCTCATGTGTGCGTTCAGAAATGCGTCCAGATCTGCGATCCGGTAATCTTCATATGATGTTAGTGTGAAAGAGAGAAAGCGCAGTACGAATTCTCGATCCACCATTCGGTCGGTGGGGACGCTGTGGGCCGTAGCTTCTAAAAACTCCTTGCTTTGAGCCAAGTCATTTAAAAGTGTCGTTACTGGGCCTTGGTTGAGAGCATGTCGGATTTCTTGCGGGGTAAGTACCATCCCGCCGGTATTGACACGTCTAAAAATATTAAACTTTACTTCGGGTGGTGTGCCCGGTTGTATCAAATGCAATGTGACCTGACTCTCTTCGATATCTCTCCTGAGCGGACGAGGCAGTTCCGCGAACGTTTTATTGTTCCATGCCGTTAGGTATTCAAGCCCCTCCAGCCGCATCTCACCTAATATGAAATCTTTGAACGCGGTCAATCTTTGAAGACCGTCGACAACTAGCCATCTTGCTGCGTTCGTGGCGTCAAAATAGAACGCTGGAAGTGGAATGCGAATCAAGAGCGATTCGATAAGTTGGCTTTTCTGCTTTTGTGTCCACAAGCCACCCTTTCTCTGGAAGGGAGGCGCTAAGTCAATTTCGTCCTCCTTTATGCGTTTTACGAGGAGATCGATTGTCAGTGGTCTAGAATCGATCTTGCTTTTCGTGGGGTCATAGGGGTGACCGATCGGTTCAGTGGAATCTGGCTCTTGTTCATCTTCAATGGCCTGCGAACGTGAATATGAGGATTCTAATAGGTCGATCTCTGACTCGGTCAAATCTATTGCTGTCCACAAGGTGCGATCGATTGTCATCAGGTCTGTCCCGGTCTTCATGTGCCGAACAGAAAACAAATTCTGATCGCCGGCCTTCTCCTGAATATGGACGAGTACGGTAGCCAGGCTTTCTTTAAGATCCGTCAGTACTCGCAGCGATTCGGGAGAACTTCGTGTTTGTGCCTCGGCATAATTAGAGAAAGAGTCTAAGAAAAAATTACGTGCATCAAGCAACTGTTCCAAAGGTTGTACGACAGTCAAGGCATCTAACTTCGTTTGGCAAATGCTGGAGAGGCCTGGAACGAAGGAACCGTCCTTCTTTAGTTTGCGAGCAGTCGATGCAAGCATTGCTCGCAACAATACTTCTAGATTTCGTTCGATTGCCGCCGACAACTCGTCCGTGGGAATTGAAAACAAAAATGGACGCCTACACCAAAATTGTTCTCCGTCGCGATTCCAAATCACCAAAAGGACCGTTGCAGCTTCCGATAGTTTTGTCACCTCAGATTGCGTGACGTTGAACCATGGGATCGCTTTCCTTGAAGCGGTAACGGCAAAACGCATTCGGGTCGACTGGTTCTCAAGTGTCAGGGAATACGACTCGCCACGCTCGTGAACGGGCGCCTTCGCAGGATCTATGGCAGCAAATCGACCTAAGACGAGGCGCTTCAGTATTTGGGCTGCATGACTGCCCTTGTGCGATACTTTCAGTGGCACTCGTAAATCGGAAACTGTCGAAGAATTGAGTACGGTAATCAGTCGTTCTGCTTCTGACCGGAGAAGTGTCATAGCTTGGTCACGTAATGTGGCTTGTTGCTGAGAAAATAACGCTGTATCGGCGTTAGGTATTGATTCGGCATGTCTAGGCAGAATATCAGCCCGACATCGATTGATCGAGAGTTCAACCTCGCGATCTCGGATCGACTCCAAAGCAAGTTCCGAAACGATGTTTCACAAGTTTCGAGTGCCGGCGGCCTGGGGCGTGGGCTCTCCTGCAGGATCTTAGTCGGTCTCTGGGCTTAAGCGGCATTCCACCACAAAAGATGAGCGATCGCCAAACAGCCAACGATCAATGCCGGGATCAGAATCACCCGAAATGTGAACCAGGCATCCAGCAGGCCGATGAGTCGCTTTTCGGAGGCCGAAACCTCAGCCCCGAAATCGGTGTAGTCACCATTGTTCAGATCCACATCCGGCGGGATCTCTCCGGCCGTTTGCGCGTCAACCAGCCTTTGATACATCCGCTGACGCACTGCGTTGCCGGCCAGATGCGCCCACAACGAAATGCCTCCGACGAGCAATCCTGCGACAGCTAAGGCGATCAGGTAGCGCATCTATTTCTTATCGTACAACGGCGGTGGAAGGGGATTGGGGAGGGCGACTTGGATGTTGAGGGTGCGAGGTGTTGAGCCGAGTTGGGCTTGGCCGAAGTCGATTCGGGGTAGGTATTGGTTGATGTCGTCGACGGGGGCGATCACGAGTTGGTATTTGCCGTCGCTGCTGACGGATGCCGAGGCCAGATAGCGTTTCTCGCCGTGGTGCAGGGTTGTCATGTACATCATGTTGGCGGAGTAGCTGTAACCGGCGTTTACGGAACCTGTGGTCGTCTCGGGGAGTGCGGCGCGGGCGGCGTGGTTGGAGAGGTATTTCAGAACCTCCTGTTTCTCAATATTGTCGGCTCCGGTGAGCGTCACGTTGGCGACGATGGCAACATCTTTGCCGTAGGTCTCTTCAATCTCCAGGGCTTCATAGTTGGTAATGGTTCTGGGCAGGTTCAGTTTCAGGGTGATTGTTCGCTTGGCGGGATCGATCGTGGAACTGGCGACCTTGCCAAACTGCGTCACGAACTTGTTCAGGTCGGGAAGTGCCGTGACGAGATACTTGGCGCGGCCATTGGCATGCGGGCCCCTGTGAACGATGCGCATCGGGGGCGGCCTGTAACCTGATTTCATTTTGGCATCGTGTTGCTCTTTGAACGTGTCAAAGTGTTTGCGAGGGTTCGTCCGAATCAGCTCTAGCTCTCGTTCCCGTTCTTCCTCAGCATCTCGTTCAGCCGTGCGGCTGATTCGTCGATTCAGATAGTTGACGAACTCGGGCGTGTCGGCTCGTCCGGTCTCGACGATGACGATCGCATGTTGGTTGTTGCCGTGCTCTTTGACGAAGATCTCGGCCAGCCACGCGAGGTGCTTTTCGAGTGCCTTGTCTGCTTCTCGCTTCGCGGCCACTTTCGCACGCACCGCAGGATCTAGAGGCGTCCCCTTGATCAGCCAGCCACCTCCCGCGACGGGAATGGCACTCCAGATCAGGAACAAGGCGACCAACGCGCCGACGCCACCCAGGATCCAGCCGACGTAAGACGCATCCGTCTTCTTCTTCTTAGCCCGCCCCTTCTTGCGCCCCTGAGAACGCCGCCGAGGCCGATCGTCGTCGTCCATCGTCATGATTAGCCGCGACTCTATAGAGAGAGATAGAAGTAACCCGGCGAGCGCCGGATCGAAAGTCTTATGCGCTGCCGAAGGATTGTCAATCTCATGCAAGTCGCCTTCTCTCCGCGAGAAGTAAGCCAACGGCGAATCCGCGCATCCTGCCGCATCGGAGCCAGATGGCGATCACGGCGTCGCCTTGAACGGCTTTCTTCTCGGCAAAGCGAGAAGGCGACTTGGGCCGCCGGGAATCTGAGCTGCGGCCGGCAAATGGGGAGGCTGTGGTTTTATCGCCACCGATCTTGAATCGGTGGTTCTCGCGCCTCTGCACGACTCACAAACAACTGGCACCATCGCATTGATGTAGTGCCCAAGCGCGGGGACCACCGAGATGAACTCGGTGGCGTGAAAAATCACACGCTCGAGTGGGTCTTCGACGCTCAAAAATGATCTGTCACAAAACACGCACTTTTTTGAGGAAAACGGCCAAAAACAGGGTCGTTTTGACCCCATTGTCAAAATCTGTCCTGGGCTGTCAATTTTTGTCAGTGACGTCGAGCGGCCACGCGACCAGGATGCGTCCCGATTTTCGATATTGCGCCGAAATAGTCGAAACAGGGTCTAGATCGAGTCACACAAGATCGGGGATAATCGGCGCCGGAAAAGTGCTATTAAGTGGACCGTAACAACCGGCCACACGTGTTGACCTCGTTCGCTGAGGTCGATCTGTGTGGCCGGTTTTTTGTTGGAGAGGAGTAATGGGTGTTCGATCGTGTTGGATGGCCGTGCCCGCAGGCGACCCAAGACTGTTTCGCCCTTTCAGGGCTAGCGATGTTCACAAATTCGATTCCCCAGGCGATGCCTGGGGCTGATTTGTCTCTGCCCCTCCGGGGCGTAGGAGCACCAATGAATTCTGCAGCACAAGACATGTGGCTGATTTGGCTCGCCGATGTCTTCCGCCCCGAAGGGGCACCAACAAACCAGCCCCAGGCATCGCCTGGGGAACAGGCAATCATCAAGCCGCCAAGCCCTGAAAGGGCGTTACAGCGCGACGAGGGTGGCACGTCCCTGAGTCTTCGAAGGGCGTGGTTTTCGGTCACAGCGTTGACCACAACCTTCACAAGGATTCGGGGCGTGCGACCCACCCCGCAACAAATGTTTCTCACCCCTCCTGAGGTCTCGCTCGACCCAAGGCGCGCGGAACGGCAGGTCACCTTCATGGTCAACTGTCAGTGCCACTGGTTTTCCAAAGCGGCAAACCGGCGGCACATCAGTCGTATCTCCAAGCACAAAAATCACTAAGGGCACCACCCACATTGTGTCAAAAACAGGGACCCCCCCAAAAACATGACATGGACTGACAAATTCTGCCAAATCGTAATGTTCGTGGCTGTTCTTCGTTCTCGTTCCCAAGCTCCCGCTTGGGAACGCCCGTCTTCGAAGCTCCGCTTCGTGTCGCGCCGATCTCAGCCGAGCCGTGCGTGTCATTGTGCGTCCATCAGCATCCCCGGCTCGGCGGGAGCCTCGCCCTCCCAATGACACCGCCTCGCTCGCTCACAGGAAATAAGCTGTGTTTTGCCAATGGTTTACGATCGCTGATCTGTTCGGGAAATCTCGTAATTTGGAGTGCGAACTCGGGGCGCGACTCTCGCGTGGCCCTCTTCGCTTGGATATCCTTGGTCCTGGCCATCAGGGATTGGCGGGCAGGTTCGTTCATAAAGGAGTCGGTTCAATGCGTGGACGTTGGATATTTGGGTTGGTCGTGGCACTCGGCACCGCTGTCACGGCGTGCGCGGCTGATGCCAAGAAGATCGGCAGCGTCGAAGGGTTCACCGAATACCAGTTCCCCAATGGCGTGAAGCTGGTCGTCTTCGTCGAACCGTCCAAGCCCAAGCTGACTGTCAACATGACCGTGCTGGTCGGTTCGCGTCACGAAGGCTATGGCGAAGCGGGGATGGCTCACTTGCTCGAGCATATGCTGTTCAAGCCGACCGAAAAGCATCCACAACCCGATCGCGATCTGCAGGAACGTGGAGCCGACTACAACGGCACGACCTGGGTCGATCGCACCAACTACTACGAAACGCTCCCCGCATCCGACGAGAACCTGGAATTCGCCATCGCCTGGGAAGCCGATCGCCTGATGAACTGCCCGATCAAGGCCGAGGACCTGGCCAGCGAGATGACCGTCGTCCGCAACGAATTCGAAATGGGCGAGAACAGCCCCAAGGGTGTCCTCGAACAGCGGATGTTTGCGACGGCTTTCGAATGGCATAACTACGGCAAATCGACGATTGGTAATCGAGCCGACATTGAACGCGTTCCCGCCGACAGCCTGCGAGCCTTCTACAAGAAGTACTATCGTCCCGACAACATCGTGCTGTTCGTTGGTGGCCGCATCGACGAGGCGAAGGCCGTGGCGCTGGTGCAGAAATACTTCGGACCGCTTAAGGCTCCTGAAGAGGCGATTCGGTCGACGTACACGGAAGAGCCCGCTCAGGACGGCGAACGTCTGGTGACATTGCGACGCGTTGGCAAAGTGGCTGTCGCGAGTGTCGTCTATCACATCCCCGCGGCGTCCGATCCCGACTTTGCGGCGGTCTCGGTATTGGAAGCGATTCTCTCGGCCGATAAGACGGGTCGACTGTATAAGTCCCTCGTCGAAACGAAGCGGGCCGCCAAAATCGAAGGGGTCGCGTACCCGTGGCATGATCCCAGCGGAATGATCTTCTCGGCCGAAGTCGCCGCGGGGAACGATCCCAATATCGTGGCCGAAGGGTTGCTGGACACAGTGCAGGGTCTTGTCGAGAAGCCAGCGACCGAGGAAGAAGTTGAACGAGCCAAGCGGACGCTGCTGAAGATCTGGGATCAACAATCGATCGACACACCGAAGTTCCTGGTTGGCCTGACCGAGTGGACCGGGGCAGGGGATTGGCGTCTGGCGTTCCTGTTCCGCGATCGACTGGACAAAGTCACCGTGGCGGACGTGAATCGCGTCGCCAAGAAATACCTGCAGACCACCAATCGAACCGTCGGCGTCTACATTCCCACGACGGAACCACAGCGAACGCCTGTCGCGGCGACTCCTGATATTGCGGCCCTCGTGAAGGACTACAAAGGTCGTCCCGAGTTCTCCGTTGGCGAAGTCTTCGATCCGTCGCCGGAAGCGATTGAAGCACGCGTGAAGCGTTCGACAATTGAAGGTGTGAAGTCGGCCGTGCTGACGAAGAAAAACCGCGGTGGGTCGGTCGTGCTGAAGCTGAATCTGCGATATGGCACCGCCAAGTCGCTGTTTGGGCTGAGCACCCCCTGTTCGTTCCTGCCCGAGTTGATGACTCGCGGGACGAAGAAGATGACTTCCGAGCAATTGCAGGATCGACTCGATTCTCTGCAGACGACATTGGTGGCCAGTGGTCGTCCGGGCGAAGCGGAATTCACCATGCAGACCAAGCGTGAGTATCTCGTCGAAGCTCTGGCCGTCTTGAAGCAGGTCTTGCGTGAGCCGACGCTGCCCGAGGCTGAGTTTGGCGTGATGAAGCAACATCGCCACAGCACACTGGAAGAGCAATCGGCCGAACCACAAGCTCTGGCTCCGCGAGCGGTCCAGCAGAAGCTCAGTCCCTATCCCGTGGGTGATGTCCGTTACGCGCCTGGCTTGCTCGAAGAGTTGAAGACCGTCGACGACATGGAGCTGTCCACGGTCAAGAAGATCTACGACGACTTCCTGGGCGCATCGAACGGCGAACTGGCGATTGTCGGCGACTTCGATGAGAAGACGTTGACGGCCGCGCTGACCGATATGCTTGGCGGTTGGAAGTCGAAGCAATCGTACGAGCGGATCACGCGCTCGGCTGACAAGCTGCCCGTTCCCGAGATGATCAAGATCCGAACGCCGGATAAGGCCAACGCGATGTACTTCGCCGGTCTGTTGATGGCACTCAGCGATGAATCGCCCGACTATCCCGCTTTAGTCATCGGTAATGATGTGCTG
>CBIHQO010000127.1:0-11175 GCA_966211735.1 uncultured Schlesneria sp. | reverse complement strand
TGACGGCAGGCGGGAATTGATGCCTGTGTCGGTGGGATACGGAAGGGAAGTGGCGCGTCGGGAGGTAGAGAACGGGTGGGAAACAGAGGGCCCCGCGACTCTGCGATCGTTCACTTCCGTGGCTGTGCGAGGAGAATGAATCCGGCTGTCGCGATCACGCCGGGGATGATGGGCAAGGCTACGCAGAGGTCGCTGATGAATCCGATTGTTTCCGTCGTGCTGTTGTGCGGCGCCTTCGGCGAGAGATTTGATTTGAGAAAGTAGTGCGTGGAGAAGAGGGCTGGGGGGCAGGTTGTGTGAACGGAACTACCGGCCTTTGAAGCCTTTTCAGGACGAGAACTCAGGATCGTTACTCGTGATGTGTGGCACTGATAGCAGACCTCCCGGACGGGATCGGGGCGGGCCCTTCGCCTGCAGATCAACTACTTGCGCGAATCATCGGCCTCATGTGCTGAGATCAGGTCGTCCCGGTCTCGGTCCAGCCGACTGAATGCAGCGGGCGAACCTGTGAATTCTCGGCGCGACACGTCTCCGTCGGCATTGCGATCCATCTGGCGGAACCATTCCAATTCGGAAGCGGACGATTTTCTGGCGAGGTCGGTGGGATATCCCTGGCTGGCGATCAGGAACACAACGTTTGGAACCAGAGCAGCCTCGAAGAGATTTTCGGAGATGCAAGAGGCGGATTCCAGGTTTTGCCAGGCTGTCCGCAGCTCTCGAATGGAAAGCCCGGCGTCATGATTCGAGTCGAGTAATTCAAAGAGCCCGCCGCCGTAGTAGACGCTGATCATGAGCTGACCATGAATCAACCTTCGCTGCAGTGCCAGCCAGCGATCGATCTCCTGTTGAGACGCCTCGTGATTGTGGTCGCGGTCGACTAATGGCGTTAACCAGGCGCGATTGGGCCGCCGTCCACGTGGAGGTGTCGTGGCCTCCGCATCTGCGGCAGGTGTCGGTTCCGCATTGGAGAGCGCTTCGCGGAATTCATCATGCAGACCGTTCAGGGGTCCCTGAACACTCCAGCTTTCGCATCGCGCTTTCGTAGCGAGATTCAAGGGGAGATCGTGAACCTGATCAGATATTGTGATCTGCCAGCTTGCCCGCTCACTCGCGCCAGGTTTTCGTTCCCTGTTCAGAACGAAACTTTTGTCACCTGATTGAGAGAGGTCGATCTTCGCTGTCGCTGGCAGATGATTGGTAGCCCAGTTTCCGGGGTAGGTTCCGCCAGGAATAAGCTCTCCGACGCCAATCAAGTCGTCGTCATTCGCGTCGAGTCGTCGCAGCGTCGTTTCTGCCTTTTGAAATTCCCCTTGCGAAAGTCTCCCATCGCGATCTTGATCCAGTGCCTGGACAATCGCCTTGGTCAGCGCCGCCGTATTGGGGAGTTTGCCATAGCCGATCGTCAGTCGTCCGGCACCGTGACGAAGATAATAGTTCGCCAATTCTTCTTTGGAGCAGCTTTGGGCTTCCCCCGTCATCACATCCTGCAAAGATTGGATGGGGGCCACTGGAGGAGTGAACGCCGTCCCCAGAGATAACCGCACAGCTCGCGCGGAGGGGACCAGTCGGATCTCTTCGTCGTTTAAAACACCATCGGAATTACCGTCCGCAAATGCAAAGATGCCGTCGACCGTCCTGGCCCAGTACTCGTCGTATGGCAGGTCATCCACCTTGACCTGTAGATCGACATCGTAGGTGCGCTCGGCTTCAACTAGCCTCAGCAATTCCGTTGTCGTCTGCGCGGCAGGGCTCGATTGACCGCTGGCTTCAATTCCGCAGGAAACGAGGATCAATGACAGAATTAGAAAAGTTCTCACAGCAATTCCTCAACTGCTTCGCCGGTCGGGTCAGCCAGTCGAATTGGTCGACCGACGTTCGAAATATTCTGCTTCCTGGAATCGAGTCCGATACTGCGGAAGATCGTGGCCATGAGGTCCGCGGTTCGCGTGGGCTTCGATTCCAGCTTTGTCCCGTCGGCTGACGTGCGGCCGACCACTTGGCCGCCGCGAATACCAGCACCAGCCAACATCATGGCCCAGGTTGCCGGCCAATGGTCTCGACCTGCCTGACCGTTAATGCGGGGGGTGCGACCAAATTCACCCTGACAGACAACCAGGGTGTTTTGAAGCAGCCCCCTCTGACGAAGGTCTTTGAGCAAGGATGCAATGCCGCGATCAAGCTGTTTCGACAGTTCCTTGACTTGATCGAAGTTGTTTGCGTGAGAATCCCAGCCGTCGAGAGTCACTTCCACGCAACTGACACCGCGTTCCACGAGACGGCGCGCCATCAGACAACCTTGTCCAAACGTCCCCTTCCCATAAGATTCGCGAACAGGCTGATCTTCTTCATCGAGATTGAAAGCCGCCGCCGCCTTCGGATTCATTAACAGTTGCGCGCGATGACGAGCCGATTCCAGTGCGTCAACCACGGATGACGACGGCATTCTTGACAGCGATTGCAATTCCAATTGCATTTGCAATCGACTGGCTTGCAGGGATTCAGCCTTTGGGGCGAGGTCCTCGACTTTCAGAACGGCGTTTGACGGGCCTGGAGCGTTTGCACGGCTGCGGCCACCACCCACGACAAACGGGGCAAACTGAGGGCCTAAAAAACCTCCACCGCTGACCGTCGGTTGTCCACCGATATGGACAAAGGTGGGGATATCGTTCGCGACGTTGAGTTCGTGCGCGACCAAAGAGCCGATCCCCGGAAACTTGATCGCTCCCTGCGGCGTATAACCGGTCGACTGCACAATCCTGGCTCGGGAATGGTCGCCTTCCCGTGTTGACATCGACCGGATGATCGAGAAGTCAGACGCGATCGTTGCCAGAGACGGCAAGTGTTCGCTAATTCGCATGCCGGGAACAGCAGTCTCAATCTCTTTAAATGGGCCGCCGTTTTCGTGCTGGGGCTTCAGATCCCACAGGTCGATGGTCGCCGGGCCCCCATTCAGCCAGATCAGGATGACGGACTTGGGTTTGCTACCGGTCGCCGTTGCCACGTCGGCGAATGCTGGCAACCAACTTGTCGAGGACCAACCGCAGAATCCCAGCGTCAGACCTTTTAACGCGGTGCGCCGTGAGAGATGGTTTCTCATCATTGGAACCTTTGCTTTCATCAATGGTTGGTGTTGAACTCGGCAGAGTTCACCAGGACCCAGAACAGATTGCCCATGTGTTGCTCCCGAGCCAGATCGGGAAACGAATCCGAAGTACGCTTGACCATCTTCAATTCGGCATCGCGTGCAGGACGACCCAGGACGGCGATAAAGATGGAGTCGATTTGCTCATCGACACTCATGAACGGAGAACTGAGAACGGACGCCAGCAAAGGATTCCCCTTCGCTGAAGTCAGTTCATTGACAAGCGAGCCATTCATGAGGGTCAGCGCTTGTGAAATCGAGCGTTCTGCGTTGTGAGTCTGTTCCACATAAAACTGTGATGAGAAGTCTCGACGCCGACCGCGACCGTCACCTCCGCCGACATCAGCACGGTCCGCAGGCAGGCCTGCCGCTGTCTGAAGACTGTCGTACAACTGTTCGCCAGTCAGGCCCCGGACGGCGGTTCGCCCATTGTAAAATGGCGAGGAGTCCGTGGAGGCAGCTGGGTTGGATGTCGTGGTCTCGGCCGAGGACGATAGCCGGTACGCTTTTGAACCGACAATCCCCGCGACCACAACGTTCAGGTTGTAGCCGCTGACGACGAAGTCGTTAGCGATCTCGTTGAGCAGATCCGCACGTTCGCCGGACTGGGCGTCGCCACGACTAAGATCATCAACCGGTTCAATAATCGCCTCTCCAAAGAAGTGCGCCCAGAGTCGATTGACGGCATTCTTGGCCAACAGCCGTTCTTGATCCTGCATCATCCAGTCGACAAGAACTCGTCGGAGAGTTATCGAGTCCAACTTCTGGGGAAACTGGATTTCAGCCTTTGTCAGGAAGGCGGGTTCATATTCCAATTCGGTGTCTGGAATGCGAATCCGAGGAGCCTTCGCCTGAAGAGTTCCATCCATTGTGGGGGGCGCGAAGAACGCCGCCGTCTGCCAGAATTGTTCGCGGGTCCAGCGCGAGAAGGGGTGATTATGGCACTGGGCACAGTCAAGATTCATTCCCAGAAAGGCGCGAGTTGAACTCGCAGCCAGATTCTCTGGTTTCGACAGATTTGCGTCATAAAAACCAACAGGAGCCGTGCCCGCCCTGGCAATCTTCGTTTGATCCAACGTCAGGATTTCGACGACCAGTTCGTCATACTTGGCTCCGTCTCGAAGTCGGTGAGCCAGCCACAACTCGAAGTTATCTGTGACGGCGGCAAATTCTCGCGTATCAGCCTGCGGAACCCATGAGCGACGCCAGAATGTGGCCATGTTCCGATGATAAATACCCGACTGCATCAACCGATGAATTGCTTCGTCGCGGCGGGATTCTGAGGTGTTGCCACAGTAATCATGCACTTCGGCAATCGACGGGATGCGTCCGGCAAGATCAAGCGTTAAGCGACGAAGGAATCCCGGATCGCTCTCAGATCGCGAATCGTCGTTGATGCGAAGGCGTTGATCAATACGCTGGGAAATATCGATCGGTGCAATCTCCGCAGCCTGACAGATGCTCGAAGCAGTCGCTGCCGCGAACATCAACCAGCCGGGCCACCATTCCTTCATGGTTCGAGCTTGCATGCTCATTGTCCACAGACTTTCTCGTGATGAATTTGGAGTTACGAACGTCACTGTGCCGAGCCTAAAGCGTCGTGGAAGGTCATTTACCGTCGACAGGCGGAGTTCATTCTTCGCAGAAATCGTCAAGTTGAATGACGTGCCCATCGTCTCGAACGGTCAGGTAGGCGAAGGTCAGAGGATCCAGTTTCGTACCAACGAAGCGCACACTTCCATCACAGAACAGCACGTTGGCTCCGCCCGGATGAAAGCCATAGATCCCGAACCAGTTGTTGCAGTTGACACTGCAATCGGTGCCGTCCCCGCGACCCGGCGTTTCGCCGGTCTCCGCGTTGGCTGCGCCAAAGGCGATTGAGCCCCAGCCCGCCCAGGTGCCGCGTGCATTGGGGCTCATGCCAAACTGCCCTTTGTCTTCTTTCCGCTTACTGTTTCTCCAGACTGACGGTCTGCCGGCCTGTTCCGTCAGTAATCTTCGACAGCGGTAGTGTTTGATTGTCGGTCATACATTGTCGTTCATTTCCGACGCCACGGTCTGGGCCCATCGCGTTGATTCCATAGCCATTGCCAGTTAACAACACGCCGTTGGAGGTGATGAAGTCGACGGCCGAGGCCCGACACGTGAACACGGTATCCTTGTCTGGATTCAGCGACTTCGTAGAAGCTTGAGATTGAATCTGCACAAATCTGTCCGCGGGACTGGACGGACACAGGAAGGCGGGAAGCAATGTTTCAACGACGGCCTTGTTCTTGGGGTCGAAGAAGTCGTAGCGCAGATCGTACTGAGCCGGCAGATCAGTCAGTCCGAGGTAGGGAATCAGATGACCACCCCAGCCACCATAGGGATTGCCGTCATTGAATCCGCAGCGGCGTGGAGGCAGTCCCCCGTGAGCGGATTCATATTGAATAAAAGCAGTACCCAGATGACGCAATCGATCCTGGCAGATCTGTTCTCTTGAACCGTCGCGGGCCACCAGGATCGCTGGTGCGACGACAAGGGAGACCAGCAGCAGGCAACCCGCAACAACAGCCATTTCGATACGACAAAACCAATGCAGCATGAATATGCTCCGCCTTCGATGATAATAGTGGTTTCAAAAACTAAAGATATTAGTTATATCGATACAAAATAACATATAAATACGCTGTCTGTTCAATTCAGATGTCAATGCATTGGAGGCGCGCCTTAGAAGTCTCCGACGATCTCCTCGGCATTGATCGTCACCAATGCGAACAGCACATTGGCGTCCATGTTTTCGTTCAAGAAGCGGACGGACCCGTCCGCGAGCGAGGCATTGGCACCGCCGTGATGGAAACTATAGATTCCCTGACTGTTGTTGCAGTTGATATTGCAGCCGCCGGGGCCGTCCTTCGTGACGCCATCACTTCCGAAGACCTGTACTTGAAATACTTGAAATGAAGGCCATGATCCCCAGTTGGTTGCCTGGCTCAGGCCTGCATTGCTCGCCTGCTTCACCCCTTTAATGTAGAAGTCGGCGCGACCAGCCTGCTCGGTGATCAGCATCGTGCTTGTCGTCCCGTCGGTAAAATCACGAAAGCGACGAACCCGAGGAAGATCATCCAGGGATGTAATCTGGTTGTTTCCACTCAGGGAGAGCACGCCAAATTTTGTCGACGAGAAACTATTAGGACCGAAATAGTCACCGGCAATACCCTGAGACGTTACGCCGCCCTGAATGACAGTCACCATTCTCGGGCCCGGGGCCGATGGACACATGAATACTGAAACCGGGGTTTGAATAACACTTGTGTTCACTGGATCATAGAAATTGTTGTTAAAGCTGTACTTCACCTGCAGATTTCCCTGATCGAGATATGGCAAAATGGAAGGCGCCCAGCCCCGCACGTTGCCGCTTGTCATTATTCTCCGCGGCGGTAAGACCGTGTAAGAGGATTCGTAGTTATGGATGGCCAGAGCCGTTTGCTTCAAGTTGTTCGTGCAACTCATGCGTCTGGCTGCTTCACGAGCCTGCTGGACGGCAGGCAACAACAGCCCGATCAAAACGGCGATGATTGCAATGACAACCAGCAGTTCAATCAACGTGAATCCAGCTCGCCGCCTTTTCAAATTTCTCTCCGCCATCAGATCACTCCCCGAGGGACGGTCTCCAGATACGTTGCTCCGTGCGGGATGCAAAAGAAATGCCAACGCGGGCACGCGTAAAGCAGCGGGGAGTTATTGCAATCGCAGAACCTTCCGCCGCGAGGTGAGGCGATATTTTCGCGTTGCATGTCGGATTTATCGACATCGAGGGGCTGGCCGAGGCGGTTGGCGGCGACACTTGACCGTTGCTGAGCAGAGATAGGCAGAAGCTTGGGTGAAGCGGTCGACTGCCCGCAACCCGGTCGTTCACTTCCGTGATCGTGCCAGGCGAATGAATCCGAAAGTCGCAATCACTCTCGGGATGATGGGCAGCGCTACGCAGAAGTAGCTGATCAGTCCAATTGTTTCAGTCGTCCTGTTGTGCGGGAGATAGCCTGTTTGAATCAGGGCACCGAAGCGGACGAAGAGCACGGCCTTGTCGAGGACTAAGGGGACAACGTCTGATTGTCATTCCGGTAACCGATAGAGATATCGCACTCAAGAAAGATCACTGCTGTGAGATCGTTAGTGAGCAGGCATAGGGATCCAACGAGGGACGATCCCGCCGGCTTTCCAGCCGTTGATTGCGCGGATTTCGTCGTCGGAGAGAGTTTGCGGTTTCAAGTAAATGTAATAGTCGTCGCTGCGGTCGAAGAGATCTCGCTGCGGTTGTGCGTTCTCGGCCACGATCATGGTGTTGGTCAGCCGGACGTGCATGTAGCCCTTCATGAGCTGGTCATAGCGGTCAATGTCTGCGCGCAATACGAACTTGAAGAGCGACCGTCCGTCGATTCGTCTGATCTCGCTTGTTGTATTCTCGATCGGCGATAGAGTGACCGCCTGCCAACTTCCATCGACCTGCACAAAAGCTCGCAACGAAGGCCCCATGACAAACAGTGGCTGCGTTGAGTCGGGATTGAGCAAATACAGCGTCAGGCGGTAGCTGCCGTCAGGCTGGTATTCAACGTTATCGACATCGGCCCGAAGCGTTTGCAAGGCCAGCTCTTCGACCTTGCGGCGAACTTGCAGTTCCTGGGCCACGGTCTGCTTTTGAAAATGCGCTACGACGTAGTTCAACATCAAAATGGCCAGCGTCGCAGCCACGGTCCAACTGCAGAACTCGTACAAGAACTTTGGCAGGCCCGCCCCGAGCGGTCGCGGTTCTTCCGACCGAAGCACGAGCGCCGCTGCGGCGGGCTCAAATGGCGCTGCCATCGGTCGCGGAACAGGTAACGGCTGATCGGTGGAAGCCGCCGCGGCGAAATCGAGCGACACGATGCGTCCCTGCTGCAAATGGATCACGCCGTCAGCATGCCGCGCGAGCTGGGCATTGTGAGTGACCAGGATTAGCGTGCTACCACTTGTCTTGTGGAGGTCGACGAGCAGCGAAAACACTTCTGCCTCGGCGACTGGATCCAAGTCATTGGTCGGCTCATCGGCCAAGATGAGCGGCGGACTGTTGATCAGGGCACGGGCGATTGCGATGCGCCGCTGTTGTCCGCCAGAAAGCTCAGAGGGAAAAGCGTCCCATCGATCCGCCATGCCAACCCGATCGAGCATCTCGTGGGCACGCTTGTAGGCAGAGGTCGTGTTGTGCTGGGCACCGATGAGTGCCGCCAAGGCCACGTTGTCGATCGCGCGCAGGTTTGAGAGCAGGCTTGAGCACTGAAAGATGAACCCAATTTGGGTGCCGCGGAAAGCGGCGAGTTCACGGGGCGTGAGCGAGAGGATTTCGCCGCCGCCGATACAGACCGATCCCTTTGTGGGGCGCGCGAGCCCACCGAGAATACCGAGCAGTGTTGATTTTCCGGAGCCTGAGTGACCACAGACGGCGAAAAACGTACCGGTCTCCACATGGAGATCGATGTCGACGAGTGCGGCGACTTCGCCACGTGGAGTCGAAAACACTTTGCTAATGTCGCGAACTTCCAGCACCGTCAGGCCTCCGCGCGGACAAGTTCGTAGGGTTCAGATAGGCTTGCGCGCCAAGCGGGGATCAATACTCCCACGACGCCGACGAGCGACGTCAAGATGACGCTCAAGATGCCCGCAGTAAGAATTGAACTTGTTGCCGGCAGGGAAAACGGTATTTCAGATCGCTCGAAATAGAAGCCTAGTGAGCGTTCGAAGAGCAAGATTCCTGCGATACCGAGAATGACGCCACAAACGCCGCCGAGACCTGTTGTGAGGGTGGCCTCGGCCAGGATCATTCTCACCAGGTAACCCGGACTCAGGCCGATGGCGAGGAATAGCCCCAACTCACGACGACGCTCGGCCAGAAGGCCCGAGTACATCGCCCCCACCACGATCGTCGTGCTCGCGAGCATTAGAATCGTAAGAACCACCGCTGCAGAGAGAATCGTCGCAAGGCTTTGACGAACGGAACTGTACAGCGAGTTGCCGGACACGATCTTGATGTGCGGAAACGCAGCGGCGGCGAATCGAATCTGTGCGGGCGTGGCGCCCAGCTTCGTTCGCACCAGGAGGCCCGAGTATTGGCTGGAAGTTGCGTCAATGATCTGCCGGCCGGCAGCGTCATTAACCGCTTGAGCAATCTGCATGACCGTTTCAAAGCCGGCGAACAGTGAGTGCTCAAAGGGACCCACGCCGGTGAGTGCCAGTTTTCCATAAACGATAAATGACTGGTTGCCCAACCTGATCGAGGCTCCGACCGTTTCGTCGCGCCGTCCGCCGACAATCAAATCGCCCGTGCGAAAGGGCCGATCGAGTTTCGTCTGCAGCCACGGAATGATCGTGAAATCATTCGCCGGATCAAAGGCGATCAAGTCTTGTTGGTCGTGCGAACCGCTGCCCATCGCTAACGCGTGATAGCGCTGTGGCGCCACGCGTTCGATGCCGGGAAGGCTAGCGACTTGCTCGATAACGTCGTGCGAAAGCACGCTCGGCGTTGGTTCGATGGTCAGTAGCGCCGCCGTGATATTGGGGTTGGCTTCGGCGGGGACGACGAGCAGATCGGCACCCATTCTCGCGAGCCCGGTCGCCAGACTGATTTCCATCGCTTCGCGCAGAATGAGCGCCGTAAATAATGCGCCTCCACCAACGGCCACGGCAAGAGCGAGCAAGAACGCTCGCTCGCGCCGACGGGTCAGGTTTTGCACGGCCAGGCGGATAAAGAGCCACGGAGATCGCATGGGCAATCAATTCCTCGACTGTTACTCAGCCGATTACTGGTGAAATACGGACCGGGGTCAACGATTCCGATGGATATACGCCGAACAAATTGCGATAGTCCGCGGCGAAGGCTCCCAAATGTTCGAAGTTATAATGCTCTGCTACCTCGCGAACGGTCATCGTACTTCGATCGTGCGCTTTTAGTTCGCTGTGTGCGGCGTTCAATCGCATGATCTTGAAATAGGCCATTGGACTGAGGTCGAACGCCTCATTGAAGACGTATCGCAAAGTACGCTCGCTCACATCGAGTGCGCCGCACATGTCGTCGACAGTTAACGGCCTGGCGATATGTTCGACCATGAACCGACGAGCTTTATGCACGATGCTGCGGTGATTCCGAGTGCTGCGGGGATACTGACGGCAATCGCTGCTCGTCTCCAGGACCGCTCGCTTAAGCGATCCGGCGAGATCCCGCTCGGCGCGTTCTTCTGCTGGTGCGTCACGGGACGCGAGAAGTCGAGTTGCTCGATCCAACAGTTGGGCAAAATCTCTTCGTTCCGGGTGAACAATTCGCGGTATGTCCGGGGAGCGATCCGGCCGAGCGAGCAATTCAGCATAGTCACTCGCCATCGACTCGTTCAAGAACTCGATTCGCAGCCATTCTCCAGAGAGCACAACGTCCCATGCGTCTCCTGATAGGTTGATGCAGATCTGGCCGGCGCTGAGCGCGTGACCGCAACATCTGGCTCTGTTGTTGGCGGAAACGATGAGCACAAATCCGTAACGCGACTCTGACGCATTGAAGGCATGCACGACGCGATTTACGGCCACACGATGAATCAAGACGTCACGCCGCTGCAGGTGACTGTGTTCACCGGTGAGAAAGCCATGGCCGAGCTGATGCATGTCGCCGCCGGCGCGACGAAGGGGCCGTGCTACGTCGTCGATATCGAAACACTCGCGTTGATCCGGTTGCTCCATCGCAGCGTCGCACATGGTCGTGAATCCCGACGTTGGAAGCCTCGATCGCGTCATTCGTACACAGGTCGCAAGCCACAATATCGCAGCCGCGACGCATTTTCTTGCGTTGGCGCAACTTTACCGTTTTCTGACTGGTGTTCGAAATGCGACGCGACAGCAGTCAATTTCCGGTGCATTTCTTCTGAGTTGACATGATGAATATCGTAACCGGCGACGGATGATGTCCGGCGACATGTTCCGAGAATCTTCGCTAATGTGTTGGCGTAGCCGGCAATGCCTGACTGACCGTCGGG
>CBIHQO010000126.1:0-11235 GCA_966211735.1 uncultured Schlesneria sp. | reverse complement strand
GAGCCTCGACACGGGTGCTCCGGTTGCCGACGGGATGCTGAGCAGATTTGCCACGATGGCGCGCGATGATAAATCGCAAGTCGTGCGACTCTACCTCGCTTCAGCCGTTCAGAAGCTGCCACTGGATCAACGTTGGTCAATCCTGTCGTCACTGGCCGCCCATGCTGAAGATGCCGGGGACCACAACCTGCCGCTGATGTACTGGTACGCCGCGGAACCGCTGGCCACGGTCGATGCTGAACGAGCGTTAGCGTTCGGGCTTTCTGCGGGACCATCGATTCCGCTGCTCCGCGAATTCATGTTGCGGCGGATCGGTAGTTCCGACGGACCGCAGGCACTGACGGCGCTGGTTCGCGGCTTGGGCAAATCGAAAGAAGCCGACTTGCAACTGACGTTCCTGCAGGCGATTCGATCGGCGCTGCGGGGCCAGCGGCGAGTGAATCCCCCCGCCGACTGGGCCGCCGTGTCGACGGCGCTGGCATCCAGCAGTAACGAACAAGTCAAGCTGCAAGCACGCGCTCTGGGTGTCACGTTCGGCGACCCGGTGGCCATGGCTTCGTTCCGGGAACTGGCCACATCAAAATCAGCGACCGACGCGACTCGAAAAGAGGCGGTCGAAGCGCTGATTGCGGCCAATGACAAAGGGCTGGCTCCCACGTTATTGACGCTGGTTAATGACCCGGCCTTGCGAACGATCGCGCTGCAGGGACTGGCTCAATACGATGATCCTAAGACAGCCGCGACGTTGCTAGCGGGCTACTCCAGCTTCACACCTGATGAGAAACGCGTGGCGCTCGGCACGCTTTGTTCGCGGCCGAGCTATGCCCTCGAATTGCTTGGTGCCATCGAGAAGAAGCAGTTACCGGGAACAGATCTGACGGCCGATTTGGTGCGACAACTGCAATTCCTGAAAGATGAAAAGCTGCAACAGCACCTCGGTTCCATCTGGGGAACGGTCCGCGAAACAGCCGCGGACAAACTGAAGCTGATCGAAAACTACAAGCAACTTATCGCAAAAGGTGGCGACGCCGATTCGTCGTTGGGTCGAGCGGTCTTTGCCAAGACCTGCCAGCGTTGCCACATCCTGTACGGTATCGGCAACAAGGTCGGGCCCGATTTGACAGGCTCCAATCGAGCGAACCTCGACTACCTGCTCAGCAATATCGTTGACCCGAGCGCGGTCATGGCGAAGGAGTATCAACAGACGATCATTGTCACCGACAACGCACGGGTTATCTCGGGCATCGTCCGAATGGAGGACGACAAGTCCGTGACGATTCAAACTGCCGAGTCGTTGGTGGTGATCCCGAAGGGCGAGATCGACGAACGAATCTTAAGTGACAAGTCGATGATGCCGGACGACCAGTTGAAGCAGTTCACCGAGATGGAAGTCCGATCGTTGCTGGCGTATCTGGGCGGGAAGAAGCAAGTCGCGATGCTGGCGACGAAAGACAACGTTGCCACGCTGTTCAATGGGAAGGATCTCACCGGCTGGCAGGGCGAAGCCGACCTTTGGTCCGTAGAGAATGGTGAGATCGTTGGCAGGACCAAGGGCCTCGCGCAAAACGAATTCCTCGTCAGCGAACTCGCTGCAGCAGACTTCCGGTTTACTGTCGAAGTGAAGTTGATTCGCAACGAAGGAAACAGCGGCATCCAGTTCCGCAGCACTCCCGCCGGGCACGAAGTGAAGGGCTACCAGGCCGATGTCGGTGTCGGCTGGTGGGGCAAGCTGTACGAAGAACTGGGTCGCGGCCTCCTGTGGGATCGCTCGGGCGAGAGCCACGTGAAGAATGGCGAGTGGAACACCTACGAGATCGAAGCCATTGGCAGCCAGGTTCGCACGAAGATCAATGGCCAACTCTGCGTGGACCTTGACGACCCCAAGGGAGCCCGCTCAGGTGTCTTTGCGTTCCAGCTTCACTCGGGCGGTGCGACGGAGGTTCGCTTCCGAAACCTCAAGCTTGAGGTGATCGAAGGGACTGGAGCGGCGAAGTAGTCAGACGGAATGGCCGCAGACGAGAATGCTTTTCTCGCCAGCGGCCTGATCCGTGAACAAATCGATAAACCGCCAGAGGCCCCTACGTTTGAGATGTGCCGCCTCATCTCAACTCGCCCTATGCATTGCCCGCGACAATAGGTGAGTGGACAAACGGACGTGGTCACTCCGAAGACAGGACCGCTGCTACGAGTGGACTCTAATCGAACCCAAGTTCCCGCTTGATGATATCGATTTCTCTTCCGCTTGGTGGCGTCGCACTTCCTGAATGCTTCTCGACAATAAGCCAGCTGTCCCATGGCGTTTTCGCCTTTACCACAGTCGTACGGGCTCCCGGTTTTCTACTAGTTCCATACGGACGACCGCCCTCCCCAATGCGATCGGTCTCTTGGATATCAGGTAGCTGGCCCTTGTCCAGAAGATCGAGCCAAGGACGCCCAAATGCGAAAATGAACTTAACATTTAGCTCTGCAAGTGGTTCCCAGATAAACTTGCGGATGATTTCGGGAGCCGGCACCATGGGGCCAGTGACTGCATGCGAGTGCCAAGGAAATAATTCGAAGTCGATTCGCTCTTTGGGTTGAAGATTGCCGTCTCGGAACCACCGTTGTAGGAAGGACATTCGCGATTGATGGTGCCGGTTCTTTTCCCAAGACCCACCAAGATACGGCCAAGATTTTGCCCACTCTCGGTATGAGCCCATCGCCCGTATCTCGTTCGCGAAAGTTCCATCCTTATCTTGGAAACTTGGTACCCCACCACCAGGATTGAGTGCCAGGATTGCCGCACGTGGCGAACCAAGTAGATCGCCTAAGTAGGGCTCCGGAAAACAGGACAAATCGACCTTACCTTTCCCGCGCCCTGAGTAGGCTCCGAACCATTTGTCCAACGGAGGACGCACATTGGTTTCCTCGCCTCGTAAAAAACCAGCGATCGCGTCATCCCAGATCTCAGCGACGTGCTGACATGCGGTGAGTGGCATAGTGGTCGTCCATTGAAGATGTGAAAAGGGAACATTGGATACTAATCGATGTGAGTCGTAGCTTGCCAATGACTTTAGCTGGGCGAACGCGGGGCATGACTGCGCAATCGAACGAGGAACACACCTCAACTCGGCCGGAATTGCATTAACCTGACCGGCCGGCCAGATTCAGTGTGATATTCGTGCCCGTCCAACGCCTATTTAGGCATTGAACGAATGCCTTTCCAAAAAGAAGGGTATCGAGGATAGTACGTGCTTCTGAACCCATTCATTCGCCGAACGTTGCAATTCGAATTGCCCTTCCGGCCAGGAATAGTTGATCGATGAGTACTTCGGATCCCATGGACGACTTGAGCGAATCGCTCGTGCTGGACACTGCGCCAAGTCCCGCGGTGCTTCGCGAACCGCTGGGATCGCGGAGCTTCATGTGCCTGATGGCGGTCCAGTTTTTGACGGTGTTGAACGATAACGCGTTTCGCTGGCTGGTCGTGCCACTGGCCAAGCACAAGCTGAGCCCCGGAGCGGCTTTGTCCTTGGGATTGGCCGGTTTTACGCTGCCATTCATTTTCCTGGCGACTCCGTCCGGCTATCTGGCCGACCGGTTCTCGAAGACCACGGTGATCCGTTACTGCAAGATCGCAGAAATCATCATCATGCTGCTGGGACTGGCAGCGATCATTTCCGGTCAGACATCGTTGCTGTTTTTCGTGGTGGTCCTGACAGGAGCGATGGCGGCACTGTTCTCTCCTTCTAAGTCGGGCAGCATTCCCGAACTGGTGGAAGAATCGCAGTTATCCCGAGCCAATGGACTGATGGGGTTGATGACGGTCGTTCCGGCAGCGATTGGTTTCCTGTTGGGCAAACTACTCGCGGGACTGGCGCTGCCCGAAGGAGCCGCCGATGTCACGACCGCTTCGATTTTGCCTGCCGCCGCAACGATCATGGGGATCGCCGTCGTCGGCTGGCTGGCGAGCTATGGCATCCGCTTTATGCCCGCGGCAGATACAACTCGAAAGTTTCCCTGGAACCCATTTGCGGAAACCGTCGCTTCATTAAAGTTGTTGAAAAGCGATCGCCCGCTGCTGCGAGCATCACTGGGAATCGCGTTTTTCTGGATCCTGGCCTCGCTGGCTCAGATGAATGTCGACCAGCTTGGCCAGCAGGAGTTGAAGATGCCCGAACTTCGCATCGGGATCCTGGGGATGATGCTGGTTCTGGGAGTGGGTGGCGGCAGCGTGCTGGCCGGACGCTGGTCGGGCGGGCATGTGGAACTTGGGATCGTCCCATTAGGAGCAATCGGTGTGGTGATCTGGTCGATGCTCCTTTGCCTGTCGGGTTGGTGGGGGCATACGTCGCCGGACTATGCGTTTTATGCGGCCTGCATTTCGCTATGCTGTCTGGGTGCCAGTGCCGGCCTGTTCGATATCCCGTTGGAAGCGTACTTGCAACAACGGAGTGAACCGAGACATTTAGGTCAGGTGCTGTCGGCCACCAATTTTCTGGCATTCACAGGCATTCTGGTGATTTCGGGACTGTACTACTGGATGATCGATATACAGAAACTCTCTCCCAGCCTGGTCTTTCTGCTGGCCGGACTGGGAACGATTCCGGTCGCGATCTACATCATCTTTCTGCTGCCCGGTGCGACTCTTCGATTTGTCGTGTGGCTGGCAAGTCACACCGTGTATCGCGTGCGGATTCAAGGCCTGGAGAACATCCCCAAAACGGGCCCCGCACTGCTGACACCGAATCATGTGACATTCATTGACGGCATCCTGCTCATGATCAATCTGCCGCGACCAACGCGGTTCATTGTCTACGCCGACTTCGTCAACAACCCGCGGCTGAACTGGCTGGCGCGCATGTACGAAGTGATCCCGATCAAGGCGGATGGCGGACCAAAGTCCCTGATCCAATCGCTGAAGGTGGCTCGGGAAGCATTGAACCAAGGAAGCCTGGTCTGCATCTTTCCGGAAGGACAATTGACTCGCACCGGCCAGATCCAGCCGTTCGCCTCGGGCATGCTGAAGATTCTGCAGGGGACGGGGGCTCCGGTGATTCCGGTCTGTCTGCACGGGCTATGGGGCAGCATCTTCAGTTTCCGGGGGGGCAAATTCTTCTGGAAATGGCCTCGCCAATGGCCCTATCCCGTGTCGATCTTGTTTGGAAAACCGATTTACGAGCCGAAAGACGTTCATCAAATTCGATTCGCCGTGCAAGAATTGGGAGCAACCGCGATGGAGTCCAAGTCAGCAGAATTGATTCCCGCGCGATTGTTCATTCGCTCCTGCAAGAAGACATCCAAACGGCCTCGGATGGCCGATTCGACCGGCTTGGAATTGACAGGTGGCAAGTTGCTGGCCGCGGCACTCGCGTTCCGCCGGGTGCTGCTGCGAGATATTTTGAGTGCCGACGAAAAGCATGTCGGGATTCTACTGCCACCAACCGTGGGCTGCGGACTGGCAAATCTGGCTCTCACGCTGGGACGACGCGTCACCGTAAACCTGAATTACACCATGTCTGAGAAAGACGTGAATTACGTCATCCGCGATGCCGGCGTGAAGCACGTCATCACCAGCAAGAAGTTCATCGAGAAGAAACCGTTCAATCTGGACGTCCCATTCGTCTTTCTAGAAGACATGAAAGAACAGGTTCGCGGTATCGATCGACTGCTGTCAGGATTGGGTGCGTTTGTGCTGCCCGCTTCGATACTGGAACGCTGCCTCGGACTGCATCGGGTGAAGCTCGATGACCCGATCACCGCGATCTACACGTCCGGATCAACCGGCGAGCCGAAAGGGGTGCTCCTGTCGCATCACAATATCTCGGCCACCATCGACGCGGCGAACCAGGTGTTTCAGGTCGAGGATTCGGATGTCGTACTAGGTGTCGTGCCGATCTTCCACTCGTTGGGTTATCTCGCCGCGCTCTGGCTGCCGATGTGTCTGACGCCGAAGGTGGTTTATCACGTCAATCCGCTGGACGCGAAAGAGATTGGCAAGCTGGCTCAGCAGCATGGGGTCTCGATCCTGTTCGGCACGCCGACGTTCCTGCGTGGCTACCTGAAGCGCTGTGAGAAAGAGCAGTTTCATAAGCTCGATCTGGCCGTTGTTGGAGCGGAAAAACTGCCACTCGAGTTGGCCGAGCAGTTCCGCAATAAGTTTGGAGTGCTCCCGTCCGAAGGTTATGGAGCGACCGAAACCTCGGGACCGGCGGCCGTCAATATTCCCGATCATCGCAGCGATGCCGTTCTGCAAAAGGGAACGAAGCTGGGAACGGTTGGCCGTCCGCTGCCGGGTGTGGTCATTCGCGCTGTCAACCCGGCGACTCGCGAACCGCTCGGCGTGAACCAGGAAGGGCTGCTGCTGATCAAGGGCCCCAATGTGATGCTGGGTTATTGGAATCGCCCGGAAAAGACGGCAGCCGCCGTCATCGAGGGGTGGTACGACACCGGCGACATGGGGATGGTCGACGACGAGGGGTTCGTCCATATCACCGGTCGAATCAGTCGGTTCTCGAAGATTGCGGGCGAAATGATTCCCCATCTCAAAGTCGAAGAGTGCCTGTCCAAGATCTGCGAGGATCCGACAAACGCCGATGCCGGAATCCAGATTGCTGTGACTTCAGTACCTGACGAAAGAAAGGGCGAACGCCTCATCATCCTGCACAAGCGGCTGCACAAATCGGTGACAACGATTATCGATGAACTGTCCAGGGAAGGCCTGCCGAACTTGTGGATTCCTTCGAATGATGCGTTCATCGAAGTCGAAGAGATCCCGCTGCTTGGTACTGGCAAACTGGACTTACGCGGGATGAAGCAGATGGCTTTGGACAAGACGGCACCGGCACCGACGCTGTAGGGCCGTGGGAGGAATAGGACTGATCGGACCGAGGCGAACGGGTTACGGATTGAGTCTTTGCCAGATCCATTTGTCGTCGGGCTGTCGGTTGTAAACGAATCGATCGTGCAACCGGCCGGGGCCGCCTTGCCAGAATTCGATTCGGTTCGGAACGACGCGATAACCACCCCACTGTGGTGGCCGAGGCACCGGGCCTCCCGCAAACTTGGCTCGAAACTCTTCCACTCGTTGTGCGAGAGCCTCCGCGGATTCCAAAGGTTGGCTCTGGTGGGATGCCCACGCTCCTAACTGACTCTGCAGTGGTCGGTCGGCGAAGTACGCATCCGATTCCGCGGCGGATGTTCGATCGACTCGACCTTCGATGCAGACTTGCCGCTCCAACTCGCGCCAATGAATCACGAGTGCTGCGTGCGAGTTTTGAGCTAGCTGAGTCCCCTTGCGACTTTCGTAGTTGGTGTAGAACACAAACCCACGTTCGTCGAACCCACGCAGAAACAACGTTCGCGCCGAGGGGACTCCATCGGTCGTCGCCGTGGCCACAGTGATCGTTTCCCAATCGACGATCGTGGCAGCGATCGCATCGTCGACCCAATGTTGAAATTGCGCAAACGGATTGGCAACCAGTTCATCCTCATGCAACCGGGATCGAGTAAAATCACGATGAACAACCGGCAAAGTCATCCGAGAAATTCCTGCTTGGAATGATGGAGCAGCACCAATGGGCCAACAGTTCCCGTAAGGATACCGTGGTGGAAACCCCATTGGCGAGCCTGGCCCGAGACAACCGAGTTCGACGCGAGATCCGGGAACAACTCATGAGCGACTTGAAAGATCCAAGGCTGATCTATCTGAAGGGCTTCCTGTTCCTGCTGGGCAGCATCCTGGCGTCGGGGGCGCTGCTACTGGAGAACCTGAGCGTTCGCAACGCGATTTTGCTGGCGATCGCGATCTGGTGTTCAGCTCGCTTCTACTACTTCATGTTCTATGTGATCGAGCACTATGTCGACGGTCAATACCGCTTCGCGGGGCTCTGGTCGTTTATCATCTATCTGTTTCGCTCACGGACATCCCGCGATCGCGATGCGTCTTAGCCGGAAGAATTCTGTCAAAACTTGGGAACACGCAGGGCGGCTTCGGCAGCAGCCTGGCCCTGTCGCAAGGCCTTGTCGTGCGGCCAGGCTTGCTGAGCAGTCTTAAAGAGCGGAAGAGCTTCCTCGGGGCGGGCGAATCTCAAGTAGAGTTCCGCCAGCGGCGACAGAATCTCGGGGCGATCGCCGAATCGCTGCCGAGCCGATTCGAGAGTAGCCAGCGCGCGACCGCTCCAACCTTGCTCGTCGTAAAGTTTCGCGAGTCGTACATGCGGCGCAAAGCTGTTGGGATCGATCGTTTCATCTGACGCTTGAAGATCAGTGACCGTCGAGGCGGATGCTGACAGCGCTGCTTCCAAATTGAGCAATGCTCTTTTCGCTTTCGCCTTGTCAGAACCGGCGAGTTCGGCCTTTTGATAGCTGGTTTCCGCTTGCTCACGTTCGCCATAGACGTGATGCAGGTATCCTCGCCAATAGTTCAGTTCGGCGTGCTCAGGATCACGAGGCAGGATGCGATCGAGTTCGCGTTCTGCAGCGGCAAAGTTGAGGACACCGACAAGTCCCGTGATGCGACGCAGTGATCGCTCGACGAGTTTCTCGGTTGATTCATCTGCTGGTTCGGCGAGTCGCTCGCGCGCTCGATTGGCACCCTCGATCAAGGAGGCCGCGACCGGTTCTGCGTTGGGAAGCCCGCTGGCCAATTCGAGATACTTTGCGGCTTGTTCATAGTGATGCTCGGTGAAGTAGAGCCATCCCAAAGTCGAACAAATGCGGACGGTCACCATTCCGCGTTCGATCAGGCCTTCGAGCACCGCCAGCGCCTCTTCGCTCTGCCCTTGCTCCTGCAACAGATCAGCTTTGCGAGCCAGCAAGTCTGATCGATCAGGATGGCGAGCCAGAACTTCGTCTAGTGACGTTCGCTGAGCTTGAACCCATTCCGCATAGCCGGTTCGCGAGATCTCACCACCGCGATTGGGACCGACCTCCAAAATCGTCACGTCGCGATCCTGATGGGCCACTGACAGCTTGTAGGAGGGATCGGCAAACACTTGTTGCCAGCCGAAGCCCAGTCCAAACTGGGCCGTCGTGATCACCAGGTAGCGAGCCGGAAAGCTGGAGATCTGTTGCCGCACTTTGTCCGGCGATAATGATTCGAATTGCACACGTCGTTGGTATCGATGCGCCGTTTCTCCAGCGGCGGCCTGCCATGTCAGGATGCGGGCATGCGGTGCGGTGTTCTCGCGAATCCAGTCGCCAGCCGCGCGCCAATCGCTGAAGTAGAACCCAGGAGCTTCCTCCTGATAGAAGGCATCGCGATTGGCGAGAAAACGTTGATTGGTCGAGATCAATGCGGCATCGCCCAGCGATTGCCAAAGACAGAGACAGAGCAGGCACATCACGATTGCAGGTTGAACGAATGCGCGGACCTGGCTCGGGAACAGTCGACCAAGCGCGGTGCAGCCAACGGGGAAGTAGGCCCAGATCAGGGGAACCATTGGCCAGAGAAAGCGTTCGTGTCGCCAGGGCCAGATCGCCAGGCAGCCGGTATAGAGGGCGAGATAGACCAGGCCAACCCAACCGGCCCGTGTTCGTTGTTGCCACAGTCCGACGACAGCGATTACGGCCATCAGCAGACTGACAACGGCAGCGAAAACGCCAACCCCCTGCAGTGACGGTAAAGTCCCCACAACCATCGGAGCGTAGAATGGTTGCTCGTTAGTTAACCCTGGCAGCAGAACACCAGGAAAGGCAGATGCGTAGAAGGCCAATGTCTGCAGTGCTTCGGCAACAACATGGAGCAATCCATGCTCTTGAATCGATTGAACCAGCGAGCCGGCGTAGTTATTGCCGCCGGCAATTCGGCTGCGCCAGGCCAGCCAACCTAATCCGGCGATCGCCAATGCGACAGCGGGCAGGAAGGCCGAGCGTCTGAGTTTCGAAAGACTCCAAAGCCCCGACGCCACGACGAGGGCGACTCCCACTGTCCGAATGATTGGTGTAAAGGCCAGCGCCGCGAACGCCAGCAGATAGTAGAGCCAGCGTGAACCGCTCTTGGATTGGTCCCAGCGTTCCAGGCCATGCAAGACGAGCAGGATTCCCAGGGCATAGGGGACTTCGGACAAGACTTCGGTCGAGAGCGACAGCAATAGCGGGCTGGTGGCGGTCAGGGCGACCATCATCGGTCCGCTCCAGCCACCGCGTGTCGACGAGGCGATGGCATGAACCGCAAGCAAGAGCAAGACGGCCAATCCGAGGACCACACACTTCGCAGCGACCACATCGTAGGGACGGAACCAGAGGACGGGAACCAGCAATGCGGGCAGTCCCGGTGGCCGCCACGTGTAGAGCGGAGCCCCCGGCGTATCGATCGCTCGGTACTGACCGGAATCCGCCAACGATTGCGCATAAATCAAATAGCGAGGGCTATCTGGGTTTAGCAGGTCGCAATCGTTGAGCCGTGACCAGCCCGCTGCGATGAAGCCCAATACCAACATGACCGTGGTCGCATGTTGCCAAAAGGAAACACGCCGTTCCGCCGCATCGGAGTCGATGAATTGATCCGTCATCTGTGAATGCCGTCTAGAAACCCGCAAATGCTAAGGACAACCAGTCCCGAGAGCGCTCGGCAAGCGAGCTCAGGCAGGACCGGACAGCACACGAGATAGCAAGAGGCGTTCCGAGAGACTTTGACAGTGAGGATTTGACGATTTCGCGAGTCAACTGGCTTTGGGCTCGGTGCTGGTGATCCTCAGGACACAGCGAAAGCCGCCATCGGGAAAACCGCGGCCGATTTCACGGCCCTGACGCGACCATGCCGACCAATCAGCGCCGCCGCTCTTGACGACTCGCTGATTGGCAACCAGCGACTTCTTCGGACCACCCCAATTGTGAGGTGCCTCACCGCTGGTTCCGGCCGCTTCGCGATAAGCCTGATCGGAATACTGGTCGTTACACCATTCCTTGGCATTGCCCGCGAGGTCATAGATGCCATAGGGGCTCATATCACTGGCATAGGAACCCACCAGCGTGATGGTGTCGGGCGTTCGCTTATTGGGCCACACGGCTCGACCATCGCCCCAGGGCGTTCGGAAGCTGTGCGGACCGCGAGCCGCCTTTTCCAGTTCCAATTCCGTCGGCAGATCCATCCCGGCCCACCGTGCGTAGGCCTGAGCATTCCCCCAGGGAACTCCCAAGACGGGCGTGCGAGGCGGGGCGGTGGGGTTCAGTGTCGTGGGGACGGGCTTCTTCTTTTCTTTCATCTCGTGCCGATAAGTCTCGAATTGCTCAACGGTGACTTCGAAGACCTCC